>JACNJX010000028.1:13982-29692 GCA_014382345.1 Alphaproteobacteria bacterium | reverse complement strand
GAGGGGGTTGGATTCGAACCAACGTAGGCGTACGCCAACGGGTTTACAGCCCGTCTCCTTTAGCCACTCGGACACCCCTCCTTCACAGCTTCGCCCGCCTAACGCACTATTCGCGATAGCAAACAGGGAACCGGAAAATTGTGGAAATTCAAACCTTTACTAACTACTAAAAGACAGCACGAAAGTCTGCGCGTGCCCTGCCCGCGGATAATAAAAAACCGCAGAAACACTTGCAGACCTCGATTGTTTGCGCAATCTAATGATTATGACTGATAAACACAAGCATTCTTCTAAGGCCCGAAAGCCGAAGCGGAAAAATCGAAAAAACCGCCCTTCCCAACCACGTTCCGCTCCCCAGAAGGGCGCCGAACCGGTCATGAGGGACGGGCGGCGAACCATAGCAGCCGATCACGAATCGATAAAGGGCCGCGACTGGATTTATGGAACCCACGCGGTTTTGGCGGCTCTCGCCAACCCGGATCGGTCCTGTCTTCGTATTGCGCTTGCGGAAAAAGCCTCCGAAGCCATGGAGAGCCAGATCATGGAGGCCTGCCGGAGCGTTTCCGGACGCCCCGATCCGGAACGGATGGACCGCGATCGCATAGCCGCCCTGCTCCCCCCCGGCGCCGTGCATCAGGGCGTCGCCCTACTGGCGAGTCCCCTGGAAGACACCGCCATCGAAGATGTCGTGCGGGAAACGAAGGAAATTGCGCAAGCTTGCGTCGTCGTGCTCGATCAGGCGACAGACCCCCGCAATGTCGGCGCGGTGATGCGCTCGGCAGCCGCCTTCGGGGCTTCAGCGGTTGTCGTTCAGGACCGCCACGCCCCACCCGTGACGGGGGCGCTCTCCAAGGCCGCGTCCGGGGCCGTCGAATGGGTACCGCTGGTCCGCACCGTCAATCTGGCCCGCGCCATCGCAATCCTGAAAGAGGCCGGTTTCTGGGCTGTCGGGCTGGATGGAGGCGCCGAGCGCACCCTGGCCCAGGCCGATCTGTCGGGCCGGGTGGCGCTGGTGCTCGGCGCCGAAGGCTCCGGCCTCAGGCGGTTGACGCGCGATACCTGTGATGAATTGCTGAAAGTACCAGTGGCGGTGGGATCCGACAGTCTCAACCTGTCCAACGCCGCTGCCGTTGCACTCTATGAATTGAACCGGACACGGACATAAGGCGAAGATATAAAGGCAGGGCTTTATCGTGGCGGAACAAACGCTATAGTGGCCCCGATTTGGTAAGCCGGATTAGCTCAGTTGGCAGAGCACCTGATTTGTAAAAGCAGGGTTTTTAGACTGAAACCCCTTATTTTCTGCGAGATACAGCAACCAAGTCGGACAGGTGTAAGGTATTTTGTAAGGTTGACTTTTGAGCATTTTCAAGTAGTTAGTGAATTTCAATAAAAATGACAGTTTGGTCATTAAGCCGGTTTAGCTCAGTTGGTAGAGCACCTGATTTGTAAGTGAAATTGCAGCCCACGTTGGAAACAGTGTGGTGAACTGGTGTCAAATTCGGGGAAACCTTTAAAATGGCAATCCCGAGCGAAGCCCTGAAAAGGGAACGTGTAGAGACTTGACGGCACCCACCTAACGGCTTTTGCCCACGGTGAAGAGAAAGTCCAGACCACAAAGCCCCACTCGGGGTGGCGGCGAAAGTCGTAGTTGGTAAGAATCAGGGGGTCGCGGGTTCGACTCCTGCAACCGGCACCATTTTTTAGTTGGAAGCTATGTCCAACTCTCCACTCACTTATACCAAACGCTTTATCATTGATCACCCAATCTGCTGCTTCTGTGGTGGCGGTACACCTGCGACAACTAGAGATCACGTGCCTGCGAAAGTAATCTTTGATGGAAAGCACCGTCCAAAAGGATTGGAGGTGCCTGCTTGTGTGCAATGCCAAGAATATTCAAAAAAGCATGAATTGGTGGCAGCCATGGTCGCAAGATTTTTTCCAGATTCAACGACGTCGCTTCAGGGCAAAGAGATCAAAAAACTATTCCGAAGAGCGGACAAAGCAGTTCCCGGTCTCCTTGATGAAATGAAACCTTCTTTAAAACAAAAATCAAGAATCAGTGAATTTCAAAAAAAGGAACCAAACGCCGCTCACGTTTTGAATCTTGGCGGTCCCCTCGTGAACGCAAGCCTTGATATTTTCGCAATTAAAATGACATGTGCATTGCATTATGGAATGACGAAAAACATCATCCCAATTGACGGAGCTATATCCATTCGGGTTTTCTCAAATGTGGACGCCCTTAATGGTGAAATTCCACATGCATTGATAAACGTGTTAGGATCAGAGAATACTTTGAAACAAGGAACGTGGTCTGTTTCAAACCAATTTTCCTATTCATATGCAATCACCGATACAAAAGCCTATGGCGTTTATTTCTCCACCTTCAGACGGTCGTTCGCTGTTTTAGGGCTTGTATGGGACAACATTAATATTGTTCCAATTGGAGAAGGAATGAAAACTTTCACGCCTCATACGACAGGTGAATTTCGAAGAATTAGATAGAGAAAGCTGCTCTAAGGATTTGGAACAAAAAAGTGTAAGGTTTCTGCATTTTTTAGGGGTCTAATTGTAATTTAAATCTCTACAGAATATTGATTTCCCTCACGCTTTTTTTATCTGTCCAGGTTTGTAATCAGGGGGTCGCGGGTTCGACTCCTGCATCCGGCACCACTTTCCCCTATCAAAAGTCCTCCCCCAATTCCACGCCAAGCACGACAATCGGCGATGCATACGATAAGATGTACACCCGCTCGTTTATCGCCGCCCCTACTCATTGATTACGTAATCCTTTTTTAAGGGGTGGAAGCGCATACTTTCATTGCAGTCTGGGGCGGTCTGTCCGTCCCCGCACGATGAAAAGAAAACGAGAACCGCAATGGTGCATGGTTTAAAACGATTTGGAACGACACTTGTCGCGGCAGGCGTCGTGTCTGCTGTCGCGTTTGCCGTGCCCGCGGAAGGAAATTCCCAAACAGGCACTAAGGACTGCCCTGCCTTTCCTAAAGTGAATGTCTGGGGGGAATTGACGCATCAGTCCATCCGCCGTTATGTCGAACAAACCCAAGGTGGCGACTGGGTGGCGTATCTCAATCAGCTGCAAATTCAAAATGAAACCCTGGCCAATATCCAGGACCGGGGCAAAGGCGCGGTGATCAAATACCGGGGCCGAAAAATCCGCCTGGCGGGAAAAAATCTGGCCAAATATATATGGGTGTCGTCTAAACGCTTGTCCGTAGTCGCCTGTCTGGCAGAGCGGGACGACGCAAATATGCTGGACGATTTTTCCACCGCCGCAGGAACGCCCAGTGATGATCCCCCCCCACCACTGGAAAACCAGCCGGCCGGCAAAGACCTCGGCAGGACCTACGTTACCCTGCCCGGGACCCTGATGGCGAAACTGCGTAAGAAAGCGGTCCGACAAAGCCTGAAGGATGCCCGAAAGAAAAACGTCAACGACCTGATCGTTGAAATGCTGCACCGGGGAATAAAAAAGCACTCCCGCTAGGCGGAAGCGCCATTTACGAAATCCATAGACTGCCCGGGATACGACTCAGTCGTCTTTGGCTAGATCAGCCTCGGTGTAGACCCGCATGATCTCGGCGATCAGATGGTCTTCTTCATGCTCATCGATGTCGAATTTCACCGGTACCAGTCCGTCACGGGGTGGACCTGCCACATGGCCCTTGTAGGAACCCAAATCCTCGATATCTAGGGTGATTTCCGTACCGACTTCCAAGTCCTTATCGAGGTGGATCGCGGCGCTTCCGGCGGACACTTCCGTCAACCGGCCCAACCGCAATTCCCCATTGGCGACGGCCCGAAGGGTCCGTTCAATATCGAAACGCTGATTAATGCGCCGTTCGTCACCGGTTCCGGTTTCAAGACCTGACATAGATTACATCCCTATGAAACGCGTTCGTCATACTAGACTGAATCCAGATAAAAAAAAACCGCGAAAATCGCGGTTTTTTCAGGTATTCCATTATATATAGAGCAAAACTGGAACAGCTCTAATCTGCCGGCCCTATTACCGAAAACAAGGTCCAGAATACAATATCGAAACAGACGTTATTTCTTCGCAGCAGCTTCCTTGTCGTCCTCAGCAAATTGCGGAAGGTCCGCCAACGGAATGACACCGTTGTTAACCTCATAACGCCGGTTCTGCTCATAGCTGTCCCGTTCCACGATATAAGGATCGAGCGCCCCTGCCGTCAGGTCCTGAACTTCTTCCTGATTATTGGAATAGCTAATGCCACTGCTGGCCGCCTTGGCCGCCAGGGGCAGCGGACTGGCCAAGGCCGTCAGAACGTCACCGGTCAGATCCCGCATATTTGACGGCCCAATGATCGGCAATACGATGTGCGGGCCGGCTTCCATGCCACCAGCACCAAACGCCTGGCCAAGGTCTTCTTCGCGCTTTTCGAGCCCCATGTCCGTCGCCGGGTCCGACAGGCCACCGACGCCGGCCGTGGAATTAATGAAAAACCGCTTGGTCGCCGTTTCGGCATTTTGCGTGTCGCCCTGGAGCAGGCTGCTGACCGCGGTCACCGGCTCGCTGAGGTTGGACACAGCATTGGAAACGGCTTCCTGAACCGGTTCCGGGGTAACCGCCTGATAGCCATCGACAATGGGGTCAATAACAAGACCGCGCACAATGGAATTAAAACCGGATGTTACGCGATTGATGGGCTCAAGCGGATCGCTAATCTGCTGCCCGTTCTCATTGGTGGGCGGTGTGTTTTCCCCGGCCTGAGCGGATCCGGCAAGAAGAAAAAAAACCAAACCAACCGACAAAGTCAAACGGCAGCCAGCATGAAAATCGACGAAACGGGGCATCGCAGAAGACCTCCTGGATATTTTATTTTTTAAAAGGTATTTATTTTTAACAGTATATATACCGTTTACTCGGAAAAATCCACGCACCTTTTTAAAGGTTACGGCTACTTCTTCCCCATTGGACCAGCGTGGCTGTAGTAGTGCCATAACAAGACCGCTGCCGATGTGCGCCATGGCCGCCAATTTTCGGCAATGCTTTCCAGCTTTTTCGGATCGGGCCGCTTCTTTAGCCCCAGCAACCTTTCCACCGATGCCGCCAGCGCCAGGTCTCCCACCGGCCAGATGTCGGGGCGTCCAAGCGCAAACATCATGTAAATTTCCGCCGTCCACCGGCCTATCCCTTTGATCCGGGTCAGCTGGAGCAGAACCTCCGTGTCGTCCATCCGTTTTAGGGCATTCAGGTCCAGGCTTCCTTCCGCGATGGCGCCCGCCAGCTCCCTGGCGTACATGGCCTTGCCCCTGCTCAGCCCATATCCCCGAAGGGTGTCAGCGGAATTTTCAAGAACCGCCTCTGGCGTGACCGCTTTCAGCCCCTCTTCAAGGCGGGTCCAGATGGCCTTACCCGCCTGCACGGAGACTTGCTGGTTGATAATGATCCTGAGCAGGCTTGGAAATCCCGGCGCCCGTTTGCGCGAGGCCGGCGCGCCCGCCGCCTCATAAGCCCGGGCAAGGTTGGCGTCCTGGTCGATCAGTGCTCCAAGCGCGGAATTCAGCCTGCCCATTTAAGAGCCTCAAAGTTCCTCGACCGGTGTTACCCCCATCACCTGAAGTCCGGAGGCAATAACCGTCGCCACCCCCTGCACCAGGGCAAGACGGGCCCGCGTCAAGGCTTCGTCGTCGGCGACAAGGAACCGCATGCGGGCATCTTCGTTACCCTTGTTCCATAAGGCATGGAACTGGGTCGCCAGATCGTTCAGGTAATAGGCAACCCGATGCGGCTCATGGGCCTCGGCGGCGCTTTCCACCAGCCGGGGCCAAGCCGCCATAACCTTGATGACTTCCAGTTCGGAAGGATTGGAAAGCTGGCCCAGGTCCGCTTCGGCCAGAGCCTCCGCTGTGAGATTGCTTTCACCTAATTCCTCTGCCGCGCCGCGCAGCACAGACCGGCAACGGGCGTGCGCGTAGTGAACATAAAACACCGGATTGTCTCGGGACTGCTCCAGGGCCTTTTCCAGATCGAATTCCATCTGGCTGTCGTTCTTACGGGTCAGCATCATGAAACGGACGACATCGCGGCCGACGTCGCCGATCAGGTCGCTAAGTGTCACGAAGGTGCCGGCGCGTTTCGACATCCTCAGCGCCTCGCCGCCCTTTTTCAGATGAACCATCTGGCAAATCTTGACGTCCAGATCGCCTTCGCCTTCCGTCACCGCGCCGACGGCGGCGTTCATGCGTTTGACGTAGCCCCCGTGATCGGCGCCCCATACATCGACCATGGATTTAAAACCGCGCTGAAACTTGTCCAGATGGTAGGCCATATCGGTGGCGAAGTAGGTCCATGTTCCGTCGGATTTTTTCAGCGCACGATCCACATCGTCACCGAACTGACTGGCCCTGAACAAGGTCTGGGGCCGAGGCTCCCAATCGTCGGGTGTCTTGCCTTTGGGCGGCTCCAGGACACCGGTATAGACCAGGCCCATTTTTTCCAGATGTTCGAGGACCCGATCAACCGCGCCATCTTCGACCAGAGCGTTTTCGGAGGTGAAAACGTCAAACCGGATGCCCAGGGATTCAAGGTCCTTGCGGACGCTGTCCATCATCATGGAAGTGACGAATGTCCGGATTTCAGCAAGCCAGACATCTTCCTCTGCCGTCAGCCACTTATCACCGTGCCGCCCAGCCAGTGCTTCGCCAACGGGTTTCAGATAATCCCCCGGATAGAGGCCGTCTGGAATTTCGCCGATATCCTCGCCCAGGGCTTCGCGGTATCGCAGATAAGCCGAGCGCGCCAAAGTATCAACCTGGGTGCCGCCGTCATTAATGTAATATTCGCGCGTCACCCCGAAGCCGGCTTTTTCCAACAACGCCGCCAGCGCATCACCGACGACGGCGCCGCGCGCATGGGCGACATGCAAAGGGCCCGTAGGATTGGCCGATACATACTCGACATTGACTGCCGTTCCATTACCCAGGGAGGAGTTTCCATAAGCCGTTCCGGCAAGAAGAACTTCCTTCAAACGGCCATGCCAGAATCCCGAATCGAGCCGCATGTTGATGAACCCGGGACCGGCAATATCGGTACCGGCAATCCATTCGACGCTGTTCAATCGTTCCGTCAACATTCCCGCCAAATCCCGAGGCAGTATCCCCGCCGCCTTGGCCAAAACCATCGCCGCATTGGTGGTGATGTCGCCGTGCGAGGCTTCGCGGGGCGGTTCCACGGACACACGTCCGGTATCCAGGCCTGCGGGCACATCCCCTGACTCCGCCAGTTCGGAGACGATTTGGACGACAACGTTGCGGAAGTGTTGATACAAGTTCATAAGTCTTGAAACCGATCAGATGTTTCGGGGGAAACCCCTCCCCCTTCCGGGCCGTTGATACTTGAGAGCCCGGCCTCAATCAACCCGCGTCTGCCCTCAAAGACCACGACAGGCCGGGACTTGACCATCAGCACCGGAGCCTGTCACTGTTATTATCTGTCCGGGGTATGGAACAATCATGACCAAGAAACCCAAGATCGACAACAAGGCGTTTAAAAAGCGCCTGATGGCAATGCGTAAGGAAGTCGAGGAATTGTCCGAGGCGACCGAGGAAGCACGTCAGCCCGTGCAACTCGACCAAAGCATGGTCGGCAGGTTGTCTCGCATGGACGCGCTGCAAAACCAGGCTATGCAACTGGAAACCGAACGCCGGCGCACGATGGAAATAAAGCGCATTGATTCCGCCCTGCAGCGCCTAGAGGAAGGCGAATTCGGCTATTGCGTCAGCTGCGGCGTCGATATTGAGTCCAAACGGCTTGAAAACAATCCAACCACACCGACCTGTTTCGACTGCGCACAATTATCGGAAAAATAAAAAAACCATCTGTCCGGATACAGGCCCATCTCTGCCTCAAGACCTATGACGCCACCAGTTCTTGCTGTTGATGGAAAACACTGGCTGGTAATGGCGTACCGACCGGGAATCGACCACCTTCTTGATTTGGTTATCCAGCAGCAGAGACCGCTTTTTTCCTGATTTCGGGTCTTTCCAGAACACGATCAACACCGCGTGCCCGACTTTCAAATTCAGGTCCTTGACCGCCACGACCCTCAGGTCGCTCTCATTGAAGCCGAGCAATTTCAGCGACAGGAACTTGATGATCGCGTAGTCCTCGCAATCACCGAAATTGGTCATGAACTCAGCCGGTGTGGCCCAGTAATCCTTTCTACCCCAGTTGTTCTTGTCGGTAATGTAGCGAGCCTTGTTCATGCGGTGATTGACGGCCCTGATCTGGGTCAGTTTGTCCTTGCCCTGTAAGGATTTGAGAAACGTCCCCCACTGTCCGTAATTGCAGATATCGAGACGTTTAGAGGAACAGGATTTTTTCTTCTGTTTCTTGCCCTTCTCAATGCTGTACCGCTTCAAGGCGGCGCGCCACTTCTTGAAAGGTTTGAGATTGGAGGAACGGACTTCGACGCTGTTGAAGAAACTTCGTTGAGCTTTTCCTTTGGCATCCGCGATCGTCGGAATCAGAACGCCAAAAGCCGCCGTCAGAACAACTAGGACGGGGACGAATCGCCAGAAGGATGTACTCGGACCAGATTTCATATTGGATGCAATTTTACTCAAATATTACTGTTCGGACACTGACCAGTGTCACACATGCAACCGGATACGGTCGATCAATAATAATGTTTCCAGTCACTTGCAGGCAACCCACCCCTTCGGAACAAACGACTTGAGCCTCAGCACGGGCGATTCCCCCTTGCGTCCCTATTTCAAGACTCTAGGATACTGTAAAATCTATTGTTTTTGCAGGGGCAGGTCATGGCCGAGGCAGGGGACCCGAATTCCGGAACGGAAACCGCCGAAGAGCCGCCAAACGACGAGGGCGGGAATGGGGTTCCGGTAAAAAAAGCCAAACGTCAGGTTAACCGAACGGCGCTATTGATCGGGGCCGGCATGCTCGTGGCTGTCGTCGCCGCGGTTTGGGGCAGCTTTCAATTCATCGAGGGCGAACGCCAGCGCGAAGTCCAACAATGGCAGGTGCGCTTGGGCATTGTCGCCGACAGCAGGGCCGCCGCCATCGGCGATTGGCTGGAACAGAATTTTGCCTATATGCGGGAGTTGTCGGAAAACGCGTCCTTGCAGCTATACATGTCCGAACTGGCTGACGGCGGAGAGGAAACCGCGCTCGACGCTAAAAAGGACAAGAACGGGAACAAGGTGGAAGCCGAGGAAGATGAAGCCGCATCCGCCAGTTACCTGAGGAACCTGCTGGTGGCAACGGCCGAGCGTACCGGTTTCAAGGCACCGCCCCCAGTCGGCGAGGTAACCGCCAACGTGGAACGGGTCGGCGTCGCCGGTATCGGCCTCGTCGACAAAGAAGGCAAGTCCCTTGTCAGCACACCCGACATGCCGCCCCTGACGGCGAAAATCCGAGCCGCCGTCGCCAAGGCGCTGGACGGCGAACCGACGGTTATTGACGTTTACCTGGGCGCCAGCGGACAGCCGACCATGGGCTTCGTGCTGCCCATTTTCGGAATCCAGGAAGATTCCGATGGCGCCAAAGGCATCGGCGCCGTCGTCGGAATGCGGACCATCGGCAAGGACTTGTACGACCGTCTGAAACAACCCGGCGAAACCGCAAAGACGACCGAGACCTATATGGTCCGGGGTAAGGGTGTAGCGGTGGAGTACCTGACGCCGCTGGCCGACGATACCGCACCCTTGAAACGCACCATGTCGGCCGACACGCCGGGCCTGGCTGGTGCCCATGCCCTGAAAAAGCCAGGCGGCTTCGCCATTAAATCCGATTATGCGGGCGAGGAAGTCCTCGCCGCGTCGCGCACCATCGCCGGGGTGCCGTGGGTGTTGATTCGAAAGATTTCCCGTAAGGAAGCCCTTAGCGCCACCGACACGCGACTGACCACAATGTTGGTCGTGTTCGTGCTGCTGATCGTCGGCATCACGGTGACAATTTTCGCCGTTTGGCGCCACGGCAGTTCGATGCGCGCAACCCAGGCCGCCGCCAACATGAAAGTGGCCATGGAGCGGTTCGAAAACATGTCCAAGTTCATGCGCGTGGTCACCAACAGCCAGCGCAGTGTCATTCTCGCCGTGGATGGCGAAACCAAATACACCTTCGCCAATGAAACTGCGTCCAAGGAAGCGGGAATTCCGGTCGAGGACATGATGGGAAAACCCATGTCCAGCATTATCGGTCCGATCAAGGCGCAGGCGTATGCCGAGATCAACAAGGGTGTGCTGAAAGATTTCGAACGCCAGTCCCATACCATTGTTTTCGGAGACGAAGACAACGACGAGGCCGATGGCCACGATGCCTTCCAGATGGTTCAGGGCGATTTCGTACCACTACGCGGCGACAGGGATTTCCCCCCCGCCGTGTTGATGGTTCTGAACGACATCACCGAACTGACCCACGAGCGGCGGCGCAGCGAAAAAATGCTGCGCGGGCTGATTAACACGCTGGTCAGCGTTGTTGATCGCCGCGATCCGTTTTCCGCCAACCATTCCTCCCGGGTCGCCGAAGTCGGCCGCGCCATCGCCGTCGAAATGGGTTTGGATGAAACCGATAGCAAGGCCGTGGATATTGCCGGCAGCTTGATGAACCTTGGAAAAATTTTCATTCCCACCGAATTGCTGACCAAAGCCAGCGACCTGACGCCCGAAGAGCGGGGCATTCTCGGCAACGCCTATATGGTGACGGTCGATCTTTTGAAAAACGTCACCTTTGAGGGACCTGTGGTGGAAACCATTCGTCAGTTGGGGGAAACCTGGGACGGCGGCGGGCCTTTGGGGCTCAAGGAAGAAGAAATTCTCGTCACCGCGCGCGTTTTGTCTGTCGCCAATGCCTTCGTCGGCATGGTCACGCCGCGCGCTTACCGGGAGGCCATGGCGTTCCAGAAAGTCGCCGATATATTGATGTCGGATACCGGCAGCCGGTATGACCGCAAGCCGGTCACGGCGCTGGTGAATTATCTTGAAAACAGGGGCGGAACCAAACTCTGGGCCCACTTCAGTGAAGCCCCAGAGGAATCGCCTGAGGGGAACCCGGATCAGGATTCGGTGTGAGCCCGTTTTAGCGGTTCCGGCGGAGCGTCGATTTCGGAAATAAAATCCTGGTACTTCCCAGCCGGCGTCCTCGGAATATCGTCGACCATGGAAACCGTTACCGAAAATGGATGATCCAACTTGTCGTTGACCCAGTCTCGGATGCCGTCTCTTTCAGGCTCCGAAAGGCCTCTGTCCATGACCAGACGGACTTCGATAGTTTGTAAATCCTTTTGCACAAACTGGTATTGACGGATCGGCGCGATTTCCAGAAAAGATTCAATATTGCCTGCGCTTAACAGGGTCCAACGGCGTTCTCCGCCGGGCAGAACCACCATATCCTGGACCCGTCCGACAATGCGTTTCAGAACCGGCAACCCCCGCCCGCATGGGCAAGGGTCTCCCACTTCGGCAAAATCGCCGATGTCGTAACGGATCAACGGCATGGCGAAATTGTCCAGCGGCGTCACCACCACCCGCCCCGTTTCCCCCGGTGCACAGGGCGTGCCGTCTTGGCTTAAAACCTCCAGGTACAACCCTTCCGCCTGGACATGGTAGTGTTCGTGGTCCGGGCACTGCAGGGCCAGGTACCCGACATCCCGACCGGAATAGATATCCGACACCCCTACCCCCCAGGCCGCCCGGCAGGCGTCACGGACCTCCGGGCGCAGCATTTCTGAAATTGTCAGCGTCTCGCGGAGTTTTTCCAGGCGTATTCCATTTTCCAGGCAATAGCTCGCCAACCGGTACAAGTTGGTTGGGTGGGTCATCAGGTAATCTGGGTTTTCCCTTTGCAGCCATTCGACCTGCTCGGCGGGTGTACAATTAAGGTTGAGGCTGACCGCAGGGCCGGTTTTAAACACGTTGCTGCTTGCCCCCCAGGTTTGGGAACGCGACCCGTCGGGGTAAGGGTCCTTGCCCTTTGCCGCATTGCGCATCACGGCCAGTTTGCCTTTGAAATTCCGGCGATGCCAAAGGTGGTCGCGCAACGTCGTCGCCGACCAGTACAGGTTGCTCAAATCCGTCCTGAGAACCCGAACCGGCCGCCCCGTGGTGCCGGAAGTATAAATGGCATGGGCCCGGCCGTGGCCGGGTGGAATTATCAGGCTATGCAGGTCTTTGCCCGCCGCCTGGATTTTCGAGCGGTCCAGAAACGGCAGCCTTGCCCATTCTTCCGGCGTTACATTTGCCGGATCGGCAATGCCGCATTCCTTCACCACCGTCTGGTAATAGGGGACTTTATTTGAGGCGTGCGCCAGCAGCTTGCCGATTTTTCCGAATTGTGAAGAAAGGATTTTTTCCGGAGACCAGCGCTCAATGATTCCGTATTGATGCAGAATCGACAGCATCGCCCGTCCTCTGGCGGAAGGCACATAAGCCGCGCCTTTTTTCGGCTCGTCGTTTTCCTGGACGGAAGAAGACTTGGAACGTTGGTTGTCAGTCATATCAAAGCCGACAGTAACCGAAATCGTGGATAGCGAAAATATTGTTCTCAGAAAAAACGGCGGCACCCGAAGGAGCCGCCGCAGTCGTTGGTTCCGCCAAGGGGGCTTAGCCGACGTTATCGATGGTGATGGTCACACCGTCGCCACTATCGGTGACCGAGTACCCGTCACTGGGATCGCCGTCGTGGTTACGATCCAGGTCATCAAGGCTGACGCCGTCAAGAGTTACCGAAGTATCCTCGACGCCACCGAAGGTGACAACCACATCGCCCTCGGTGTTTTCACTGAGGACCAGGTCATCCATGTGGAATTCCTGTCCCTCGAAGACCAGAACGTCCTGTTCCAGAATGTCGGTAATGATGTCGTGACCGCTCTGGCTGTCGAACATGAAGGCGTCCGCGCCTTCGCCGCCTTCCATGGTGTCGGTGCCGGCGCCGCCGGTGATGACGTCGTCACCCCGGCCGCCCTTGATGAAGTCGTTGCCGGCGCCACCGTCGATAACATCATCGCTGCTGCCGCCGTCGAGGTAATCGTCACCCTCGCCGCCTTTCAGTTCGTCTCTGCCACTGGATCCGAACAGGGTATCCGCGCCGGTGCCGCCATCCAAAACGTCATCGCCGCTGGACCCGAACAGGGTATCTTCCCCGCCGCCGCCGATAAGTTCGTCGTCACCGCCACGGCCCTTGAGGACATCGTCGCCGGTACCGCCAAACAGCACATCATCGCCGCGGCTGCCTTCCAGCGACACATCGGCATCTACGGTCTCATCAACGATCACCGGAACCGTGGTAATGGCGGTCGCGGTATCACCGTCATCTTCCGTGGCAACTGCCGTCACCGTCAGATCAAAGTTCTCGACTACGGTATAATCCGTATTCACTGTCAGGCCACCGAGATCATCCGTGGTCAGGGTCCATGAGCCGTCGCCGTTATCGATACCCGCCGACAGACTGGCACCAGACGGCACGCCATCGATCACAATAGCCAGCGTCTCGGAACCATCGAGGTCGCCCAAGGCGCCTGTGATTTCCAGATTGAACGTGATGCCTTCGAGCAGGTCACCACCGACCGTGCCGCCGTTGTCTTGGATGGCGTGGCCACCGGTCGTATATAGGCTGGAGACATCGTTGGCGTTCAACGGGTGGTCCATGATCGCAACTTCGTCGATTTGGCCGTCGAAGTAGTCCCGTAAATTATCGGACTCGCCGTCACTGCTGGACCAGGCGTTGGCGCCGATCACCATCGGTTCGGTGTTGTTCTCGATACCGCCCGTGTAATCATTGGTGTCGACCAGTTGCCCGTCCACGTAAAGCTCCATGCCGCCTTCACCGAAGTTGAAGGTGACCTGGTGCCAGGTGTTGTCGGACAGCGATCCGCCATCGACCCAGTAGCTGTCCTCACCGCTCTGCAGACGAATCTTGACCTCACCATCATCAATATAACCTGTCAGGTGGCCGCCCTCGTCGTAACCGGACGAATCTTTGGAGAACAGTCCCTGGCGGTCATCCACATCGTCGGAATTGAACCAGAGCGTGATCGAACCGCTGGGAAGTTCGAGGCTGGCGTCGTGTTCCACATCGATATGGTCATTGCGACCGTCGAAATCGCCGGCGCCTTCGCCGATGCCATGCTTGTCGTCCTTGGATTCGGCGCCTCGTTCGTACGTGGCGGTCAGGTTACCGGCGGAATCGACAACATTTTCGTCGTCAACTTCATTCATCCGGAAGTAGGCGATGGGTTCGCGCGCTTCAACAGCATCTTGATAGCTTGCCGAATCCGGGTCGATCTGGGTAAACACCGTCGGCGTATCGGCAACTCCGACAACGTCAACGCTAACCGTGGCCGTAGACGTCGCCGTATCGCCGCTGGCGCTTTCCGTAGACGTCGCCGTTACGGTGAGGTCGAAATCGACATTGGAATCACTGGGGGGCGTTATGGTCAATCCGCCAATGTCGGCCCCATCAACGGTCCAGGTGCCGTCCTCGTTGTCGATTCCGGCCGACAGAACCGCACCGGAAGGCACGCCCGCAATGGTTACGGAGAGTGTTTCCGAACCGTCGGTGTCCGTCAGGGCAGCGGAAATATCCAGCGCAATGGCCGTATCCTCCTGCCCTGTAACCGGACCAGCCGTCAGGGTCGGGTCTTCAGCCGTGGTATCGGTATTGCCTTCCGGTATGACCACATCCGCGGAGGCGCTAATCGCCGCCGTATCGCCGTCGTTTTCAGTCGCCGTCGCCGTCACTGTCAACTGGAAGTCGTCCGTACCACCGTCATCCACCGGCGTTACCTGCATGAACTCAAGCAGAAAATCGTCGCCTCTGCCGGCTGCGGTAAAGCGAATTTCGTCGAACCCGGCGCCACTGAATTCATCCGGGCCGATGCTGAGCTGCAATCGACCGTCCTCGGCACCAGCCAAGGCCTCGAAATCGCCGCTACCTACCAATTCGCCGTCACGGAAAACTTCCCAGTGCCCTTCTTCAAGGCCGCCGCCCTCCTGGAACAGCGCCCGTACACCGACATCGGCGGACTGCACAACCAAGCCGTCGAAATCAACGACCATGGTCTCCGACCCACTACTGGTTGCGTCGATCTCGGTGTCGCCGAGACCGGCTACACCAATGCCACGACCCTCGTCACCGGTGATTTGACCGGTTGATCCGTCCAAATTCAGCGCCGAAATGGTCACATTGTGGCCATCTATGGTTTGGTTCCAAGAACCGATCATCTCCTGTAACGAGCCGGTGAAATCGGCGCCACCGAGTTCGAACGGCGTCCCACTGCCGCCATCCCCCGTAGGCACCGTCAACGACAAGTTCTCGAGTTGATCGGGTGCAACCGTCCACGTGCCGTCACCGTTGTCCGTACCCGCAGAGAGTACGCTGCCATCCGGAACACCGCTAATCGTGATACCCAGGGTTTCCGAACCGTCGGTATCGGCAAGACCTGCCGAGATATCGAGTTCGTAAGTCGCAACGGACACGCCACCGTCAGTTTCGCTGACCACTGGATCACCGACAGAGAACGTCAACGCTGGTTGGTCGGCCACGCCAGTCACGCCGACATTGACTGTCGCCGTAGTCGTCGCCGTATCGGTGCCGTCGGTCGACGTCGCCGTTACACTGAGGCTGAAGTCGGCATCGGAATCAGCCGCCGGGGTCACCGTCAGGCCGGACAACTGATCCGGGCCAAGCGTCCAGGTGTCGC
>JACNJX010000028.1:0-13826 GCA_014382345.1 Alphaproteobacteria bacterium | reverse complement strand
GAGATATCCAGCGCGATCGCCTGGTCTTCCGTACCGGCCGCATCGGTCATGGTCAGCGTCGGCGCATCGGCGTCAGGCGCTACACTAACGGCAACCGTTCCCGTCGTCGTTGCCGTATCGCCATTGGCTTCCGTCGCAATGGCGTTAACCACCAACGTGAAATCGGCATCGGAATTCGCCGGCGGCGTTACCGTAAGGCCGGTGAGGTCACCGGGCTCCAGCGTCCAAGTGCCGTCACCGTTATCGGTTCCGGCGTTCAGGGTCGCCCCTTCGGGCAGCCCGCTGACGGAAATGCTGATTCCGAGGGTTTCCGAACCGTCCATATCGGACAGGGAAGCGGAAATATCCAACGGGATTGCAGTATCCTCAGCACCGGCGGCAGCGCCCTGAAGCTGGTTGCCGTCGGTTGTCGAGTCCAGATCAAGGTCCGGCGCATCGGCTTCGGCTGCAACGGAGACGTTCAGCGTACCGCTTGTCGTCGCCGTGTCGGTGCCATCGGTCGAGGTCGCCGTCACCGTCAGGCTGAAGTCAACATCGGAATTCGCTGGCGGTGTCACCGTCAGGCCGGACAACTGATCCGGGCCAAGCGTCCAGCTGCCATTGCCGTTGTCGGTACCTGCCGACAGTTCGGCACCGGCCGGAACACCGCTGATCGTCACGGACAGGGTCTCCGAACCATCGGTATCCGTCAGGGCAGAACTGATGTTGAGCGGAATGGCCGTATCTTCCGTGCCCGCCGAATTGGCCATAGTCAGCGTCGGTGCATCGGCATCAGCCGCGACGGAGACGTTCAGCGTACCGGAGGTCGTCGCCGTATCCGTGCCGTCGGTCGACGTCGCCGTTACACTGAGGCTGAAGTCGGCATCGGAATCAGCCGCCGGGGTCACCGTCAGGCCGGACAACTGATCCGGGCCAAGCGTCCAGGTGTCGCTGGCGGCGTCGTAAGTACCTGCCGACAGGGATGCCCCTTGCGGAACACCCGAGATCGTCACGGACAGGGTCTCCGAACCGTCCACATCGGTCAGCGCCGACGAGATATCCAGCGCGATCGCCTGGTCTTCCGTACCGGCAGCATCGGTCATGGTCAAAGTCGGCGCATCGGCGTCGGCGGCAACGGACACATCAATGGTGCCGACCGTGGTCGCTGTATCGCCTTCATCAGTCGCCGTTGCTGTCACTGTCAAAGTGAAATCGGCATCCGAGTCGGGCGCTGGCGTGATGGTCAGGTCATCCATATCACCGGCCATGGGGTCAAGCGTCCAGGTGCCGTCGCCGTTGTCGGTCCCGGCGGACAAAACCGCGCCGGTGGGAACGCCGGAGATGGTGACGCTGGCGGTTTCGGATTCGTCATTGAGACCGCCCGTAATATCCAGCGCAATGGCGGTATCCTCGGTTCCGGAAACGGCACCGGTCAGCTGATCGCCATCGACACTGGGATCCAAATCCATATGGACGCCGTCGGAAACGCCGGTCACTTCGACATTGATAGTGCCCGTGGTGCTGGCGGAACCGTCGTTGACCTCATCAGCCGTCGCCGTCACCGTCAACTGGAAGTCATCGCTGGAATCGGCAGCCGGCGTAATGGTCAGGTTGGACAGATCGTCCGGGCTTAGCGTCCAGCTGCCGTCGCCGTTATCGGTACCCGCTGACAGAACCGCGCCTTCCGGAACGTCGCCGATGGTGATGGATAGCGTCTCGGAGCCGTCCGTATCGACCAGCGCCGAGGAAATATCCAGCGCAATGGCCGTATCCTCGGCCCCTGTCACGGTTGCGGACATTTGATCACCAACGGTGCCGGAGTCGAGATCCAGCGTCGGGGCAGCCGCGTCCGCATCCAGCGCAACAATCTGGGTCACCGTGTTGGTGGAACCGTCGTTTTCGGTCGATGTAGCGGCAACGCTGAGCGAGAAGTCCGCCTGCACGTCATGAGGCACGATGATACCGAGGCCGCCTTCGGCCGCGTCTTCCGGCGTCAATGTCCAGGTACCGTCGTCGTTCTTGGTACCAAAGGTCAGGAACGCTCCGTCGGGCAGGCCGCTGACAGTTATCGACAGGCTTTCCGACCCATCCACATCAGTCAAGGCCGCGTCGATATCAAGCAGGAACGTCGTCGGGTTGGTCTCCAACAGGTCATCAGCTTCTATCAAGCTATCGGCGAACTGGAAGTCCTCAACATAGATGACTGTGTCGGTTCCATCCCTTCCGGCAAACATGTCAAGGACGGTGAAGCTGCCATCGGCGTTCTCGGTGACCATGTAGTTGTCTCGCGGGCCACTGAAATAGACGGTATCGCTTTGGCTGTCGCTGGAGCCATCGATGCCGTCACCCGAAATAAAGTCATCCCCTGCTCCGCCGACGAGATCATCGGCACCCTTACCGCCGACAAGGACGTCATCTCCGTCGCCACCATAAAGGTTATCGGCACCAATGCCACCATCCATGATATCGTCGCCGGTACCGCCAAAAATGTCGTCCTTTCCACCGCCGCCGTCGATTTCATCATTGCCCTCGCCGCCGACAATAACGTCGGCACCGCCGCTACCGGTGATATCGTCATTACCCGCGCCGCCGTCGATGTATTCCTCCCGGCTCTCGCCTTCGATGACGTCGTCGCCATCGGTTCCAATTACCTGATGTTGGCTGGAATCATCCGGCGTCGGATCGGCCGCCGCCGGTTCGGATGAAATTCCGCCCGGCACGCCGCTGGAAACGGAAACGTCCAGCGTCGGTGCATCGGCCACGCCGACCACGTCAACGGCAATGGTCACCGGGTCCGTGGTAAAGGTGTCGCCGCCGTCCAGTTCGACGGAGGTCGCGGTCACCGTCAACGTGAAGTCTTCGTTGGAGTTTTCGGGCGGCAAAACGGTCAGGCCTACGAGCATCGCAGGCGCCAGTGTCCATGTGCCGTCGGCGTTTTTAGTCCCGGCGGACAGCGTCGCGCCGTCCGGAACGCCGTCGATGGTGATGGACAGTGTCTCGGAGTCGTCGGTATCGGTCAGACCGGCGGAAATATCCAGCGGAATACCCGTATCCTCGTCGCCCGTGGTGGATTCAATCACCTGCAATTGGGGTTCGTCGGCGATGGCGGCAACGTCAATATCAATCGTACCGGTAGTGGTGGCCGTATCGCCATTGCTGTCCGTAGAGGTCGCCGTCACCGTCAGCGAGAATTCTTCGTCGGAATTCGGTGGCGGCGTCACCCGGATATCCCCACCAAGTTCGAACAGCCCCGGCGGGATGTAGGCTTCGCCGTTGATGACCGGGATATTCACCTCCTCGCCGGAGGGATTGGTAATGGAAATCATCGCGCCGTCGGGAATATCGCCGATGGTGAGCGACAGGGATTCGGTGTCGTCCGTCAGTTCGGCGGAAATATCCAACAGTATGGAGGTGTCCTCATCCCCGGCGGCGGCGCCGATGTGCTGATCGCCAGCTACTTGGGAATTCAGGTCAAGGGTCGGGGCGTCGGGACCTCCCACGTCATCAATGGTCACCGGGATGGTGCCGGATACGGAGGTCGTATCGCCACCGTCCAGTTCGGTCGTGATCGCCGTGACCGTCAACGTAAAGTCATCGCTAATACCACTTGCGGAATCAACCGAAAGCCCGGTCAAGTCTGCCTGGCTCAAGGTCCAGGTGTCGGTCGCCGCGTCATAGGTGCCTGCCGACAGGGTAGCGCCTTGCGGCACGCCACTAATGGTGATCGACAGTGTTTCCGAAGCATCCGTATCGGTCAGCCCGGCGGTAATGTCGAGCGGAACGGAGGTCGCGCCCGCTTCGGCGGATGGTGCGCCGTCGGCATTGGCATCGACATCAAGGCTCGCGGCATCGGCAACACCGGTCACGTCGACGCTGATGGTCCCGGTCACGTCGTAGCTATCGGTCCCGTCGATCGACGTCGCGATCACCGAAAGATCAAAATCGGCATCGGAATTCGGCGCCGGTGTGATCGTCAGGCCGTTGAGTTCATCCTGGGTCAGGGTCCAGGTGGTGGTGCCATCGGCCTCGGTCACCGGAGTGCCCGCCGACAGGACCGCGCCGTCCGGCACGCCGCTGATGGTGACGGACATGGTTTCAAGCGGATCGTTCAACTCGGCCCGGATGTCGAGCGCAATGGCGGCATCTTCCAGGCCGCCCGCGGCGCCCTCGACTTGATCGCCGGCGATGGCCGCGTCGAGATCCAGCGTCGGCGGATCGGCGATGTCATCGACCGTAACTTCCAGAGTGCTGGACACAGAGGTGCTGTCGCCGTCGTCTTCCGTCGTGGTCGCGGTCACGGTCAGGGAGAGATCGTCCTCGGCAGAGAAACCGTCTGTTTTCAATGCCGTAAGTCCGGAAAGCTGATCCGGCGTCAGGTCATAGCTGCCGTCCGCGTTCCGTGTTCCCGCCGACAGTTCGACACCATCGGGAACGCCGGTGATGGTGATGGAGAGCGTTTCGGAGCCGTCCGTGTCGGTCAGGGCCGTATTAATGTTAATGGGAATTTCGGTGATCCCGGAATCCTGGATCGGATTTTCGCCAAACGACAGGTCTGCCGCATCGGCGACGCCCTTGACGTCAACGTCAATGAACCCGAGCCCGGTCTGCGCCCCGTCGGTGCCGATTTCGGAAACCGTCAGCGAGAAATCAACATTCGAATTCAGCGCCGGCGTCACGGTCAGACCGGTGGCCTGATCGGGAGTCAGAGTCCAGGTGCCGTCATCGTTTTGAGTGCCCGCAGACAGAGTCGCCCCGTCGGGAACGCCGCTGATGAGGATGGAGTCCGCTTCGGCCAAATCACCGAGCGCACCGGTAACATCGACGGAAATTCCGGTGTCTTCCTTGCCCGTCTCGTCGAGAACATTAACCGTCTCGTCAACGAAGCGGATAATTTCGATACTGCTCAAGGTATCCACATCGCCGGAAACACCATCGATATCCGGCACCGTCACCGTGATCGTGCCATCATCGGCGCGACCAATGGTGTAATCGCCGAACTCGCCGACGATAACAGTCGTATCGGTGCCTTCGCCGCCGATGATGGTATCGCTACCAAGGCCGCCGATCAGCAGGTTGTCGCCGCCGTCGCCGATCAGGGTGTCATCGAAGGACGAACCAAGCACGCCTTCGATATTAACCAGGGTGTCGCCTTCGGCATCACCGCCGAGACCGGTGCCGCTGGCAAGATCAACGATCACGCCTTGCAAAGCGTCGGAATAGGAGGCGATATCGAAGCCGGAGCCGCCGTCCAGAACATCGGCCCCTTCACCGCCAATCAGAATATCGCTGCCTTCGCCACCGAGAAGAACGTCGTCGCCGGCCCGCGCATAGATTTTGTCATCCCCGGCGCCACCGTCAATGGTCTGACCGGTGACGTTGAGTTCACCGACATCCATAAAGTCATCGCCGTCTGTGCCGACCCAGTCGGAATCGGCGATTGCCTGTTCGGCCTGGTCGATCAAACCGCCATCTTCGGTTAGGGCAAGAAGATTGTCTTCGGCGTCTTCCGCAGCCGCTTCAGCAGAAGCGAGGGCGATTTGCGCCTTCCCAAGGGCCGCATTGGCCGCATCGCGGGCTCCATATGAACCGGCGCCTCGGGCACCGGCCGCTGCCGCAACCGCAGCTTCCGCCGCCGCAACGGCATCCGCAGCGGCTTGCGCCGCATCCTGGGCGGCTTCTGAGATATCGACCGCCGTCTGGAGGACATCCTTCATGGCGTCAAGCGCCTCAACGCCGACGGCGAATTGTCCGAGAACTTCAAGATCGGCGTTGTCTATGGAGGCCTTGCCCGAAAGCCCCTGTGCGAATTCAGCTAAATCCTGGGCTTTTTCGGCCAAATCTTCGGCCTGGTCTGCAGCCGCATTGGCCTGTCCGCGGGCCGCGGCCTGACGGGCTTGTTCGGCGGCAAGTTCCGCCGCGCGCTGAGCCGCCGCCGCTGCCGCCTTGGCCGCCGCTTCCGCCGCTGCCTGGGCCGCCGCATCCGCTGCCGCTTGAGCTGCCGCTTCCGCCGCCGCTGCTGCGTCCGCTGCCGCCTGGGCCGCCGCTGCCGCCTCCGCGGCTTCCGCCGCCGCAGCCGCTTCCGCAGCTGCCTCGGCCTCTAGATCGAGATCATCAGTGCTTTCGGAAAGATCATCCCCTTCGCCTTCTTCCTCTTCACCAGCAGCGGTTTCCAATTCCGCAAGTTCTTCAGCGGTGGGCTCGCCGGGTTCCAGTTCTTCAACTTCCTCGTCGAGGGCAGCCTGTTCTTCTTCCGATTTCTCTTCGCCCTCACCCTCGCCGGGCACCACATCGCCCTGCAGGCCGAAGTCATTCTGGTTGCCGTGAATCTTGGGCAGTTGTTTCAGCGCATTGCCGAAGGAACTGAGCAGTTCGCCCCTCTCCATGACCCGGATTTCCGTCGGCGCGGTCGTGAAGTTGGCAATGGACGTGGACTGGTTGGCCCCGTTCATCACCTGCACGCCACCGTCGTTGGCGATGACGACTTCACCAACGAACCCGTCGGCTTCTTCCATCAGCACCACGTTCATGCCCTTGCCTTCACCGCCGACATCCAGACCGACCTGGGTGCCGCGGATACCGATGGTGGCCACCGGGGTATCCAGGGTCATGGCGTCGGGGTCGGTCTTGGCGACCTGACCGGACACGAAAGTGAACACGCCTTGCAGGGCGGACAGATTTACGGAGCCTTGCTGAGTCGCCGGGTCGTAGACCATTTCATCGAGAACGATGCGGCCGCTTTCGCCCATGGAGAAAGTGGTTTCGTCGGCAAGCAGGATGCCGACGGCGCCATCGTCGCTGGATTCGACAATGTCGCCCTGGTAGACGGGATCGCCTTCCTTCAGTTCGACGCGGGACCCGTCGGTGCGCACGGCGAACACCGAGCCCGACAGGTTTTCGACGTTACCGATGGGCTCGCCATCGGTGCCGGTAATAATGCTGGGATTGGCGGCAATCGTTCCGCCATCGCCCCCCGTGGCTCCGGAATCGGTGCCGGCTGAAATTTCCTCTCCACCGCCGGCAAGTTGGCCGGCCATGTCGCCACTGATCTGGGCGCCATCGGCGGAAACAAGCTCGGGCGGAGTGTCCTGATTGAAGAACCCTTCAACGGTCACCTGGGCGCCGTCGCCACTGGTCATAACAAGGTCCGAGCCGTCGCTTTGAAAATTTGCATCGGAGAGGGAAAAGCCGTCAGGCAACGACAAAGAACCACCGTCCGTGGCTTCCAAACGGAAATCCGCCGAGGTGGCTTGATCTTCGTTACCGGCGACCGAATCAGTAAGTTCAGCCATTTTACGATCCTCATCGGGCGCTCTTCCTGCTCTGCGCCCGCCATGAGTCACGGTGTGTTTTTGTTTTTCTTCTTACACGGAATATATAGTTTTGCCGTTTTTAAAGTCAAGTGCCTTGCATAACTCCTTTAATCTTAACGATTTTTTCCGCCCCGTTGAAGAACGTTAACCGGGCCTAAGCGTATGAATAACCAACCGATGAACCAACCCCCATCAATTGGTTCACTTAGATTGTTACCAAGTAACCTCTAGTGGCCCGAAATATGCGGCCCATTATGCTCATTATCCTGTGAGCCGGGCTTATGGACGAATGTCTTGGGGAAAATTAGAAACGGAGAGCTTAACGGACGGTTTTTCACCCTGCACGATCCGCAGGGAACTTTCGAAGGTATTCGAGCGTTCATCGAAACGGTGCAGCATGTACAAGGTTTTCCCGATGGCTTCATTTGGCAGTTCGCCAACATGTTTGTCCGTTGCAACGCTTGGCATGGTCGAGCAAACAACGCCGTTTACGGTGGTTTCGGTCAACCGGTGGGCATGGCCGCAAAACAGGCGGACGACATTTGGATGGCGGCCGAGGACCTGCCAAAAAGCGTCCACTGCTTCAGGGCGATCGTATTGAAATTTATAGCAACCCTCCGCGCCGGGCACATCAAACGGCGGGTGATGCATGAAGAGCGCAGTAGGCTTTGAGCCTTCGACCGCCAGAATTTCGTCGAGTGCGGCAAGCCTTGGTTCATCAAGGTCACCCATCATGGTTTCCGCGGAAAGAGTATCGAACCCGATCAGGCGTACCGGAAATTCATCAACGGCGTAAATAATGAATGGTTGCTGCCGGGGCATGCGGCTCCCAAGAAATTTGGATGCCAAGCCGGATCTATGGTCGCGGTTTCCAGGCACCGGAAAAAAATTCGACGCCAAAGGCTCGACGACATCCGAGACGAGAGTGTAATCCTCTTGCCGGCCAAACTGAGCTATGTCTCCAGTGTGCAGGACACAATCCACGGGCCCTTCAAGTTCCATGATGTCGGCCACACAGGCGCGAAGGTCATTCTCACGAGACCCCCAGCAGGGGTCCCCGTCATCTCCGGCTTTGAGATGGGTGTCGGATAATTGTGCGACTAGCATGGATGTCTTTCGGCAGAGGGGACTGAGAGAACGAAGGGATGGCGGCTCGTGAATCTGAAACCACGTCGCGGTTCCGGGAAATAAAAGTATAACCTCTTATGGATAACAAAACAGGAAGCATTCCTCAAATCGGCATCATCAGCGATTCATCGATATCCGGATTCACGCCGACAGGTCCGCCCGCTTCGATCTCTTCATCGGTTGCGTCCCGAATACTGAGAATCTCCAGCTTAAAAAGGACTTTCCTGCCGCATAGCGGATTGTTGCCATCGACAGTCAGCGTTTTGTCATCAATTCTGGTAACGATAAAGCTGCGGGGCTCTCCTTTTTCGTTCTCGGTGATGATGGTGGTGCCGACTTCCCTGTATTCCTCGGGAACGTTGTCGATGTGATCCGTGAACACCAACGATTCGTCTCTGGGGCCATAAATTTGATCGCCATCGAACGGCACCTCTATAACGTCGCCGGCGGACTTGCCTTCCAGTCCTTCGGTAACGGTGGGCGCCAAAATATCGTTGGCGCCGTGTACATAACCGATCGGGAACTCGACCGCGACAAGAACGGCGCCCGATTTTTTGTCGATCACCTGGTAGGTCAGTTCGACGTATTTGTTGTCCTGGATCGTTTCACTCATATCGAATCCGCGCCAAACGGTTAAAAGACCGAAGCCCCAAAAATCTTGATCTTATCATGCTCATCATACCCGAGAACCAAACGGCCGAGCCACTCACCCTCTTTTTTCGTGCTGCGAACACGATAAAGAACCGTCACGTGCTCGCCACGGCGAATGATGCCGAGATAATCGTAGACTTCGGAAAGGCTCCGGGTCAGTTCGCTTTTCGCGAACTGCTTTCCGACTTCGACTTCGTTTAATCCCTGGGTCAGGCTGTAGTCGAAATTGCGGATGAATTTTCCGTATTCGCCATCGTTGGAAGCCCTGACCAGCTCCGTCCACATGGGTTCGGCAACAGCCAGAATTTCATCATCTGTGAGTTCGATAATGTTCATATGTATCCTCGGTCACACTGGAAGGAAAATCTCGCAGGGGCACAAAAAAAGATCAACATGTAAATGCTGATCTTTTTTCAAACCCCCGGCAGACGTTCAAAGAGAACTCCTGCCGGGCGTCTTTGAGATTACTCGGCTGCAGCGGCTTTTTCTTCGTCGCCAACCAAGTGGTACAAGGGCGCCTTCTCCATGGTGTAGGCACCGGTTTCCGGATCACGACGGGACACGGTAAGAACGTGCCAGTTTTCGTCGTCCACCTTCATGGCGTCACCACGGTAGTAGTAACCCGGCCAACGGGTTTCCTTGCGGAACAAGGTATGCTGCAAAACACATTCAGACGCACGATGGCGGTGCTTGAGTTCCCAGGCACGCAGCAATTCGTGGAGGTCCTCTGCCGCAATCTTCTCAAGATCTTCTTCCATGATCTTGAGCTTCTTGAGACCGATGCTCAACAGCTTGTCGTTGGTCATATAGTTGACCGTCACCCCGCCGCCGTACTCGTCCATCAGTTTTTGCAGGCGGTCGAGACCCTGACGTGGGTTGTGGTAGTTCGGGTTGACCGTACCGGCAACGATTTCGTTGCGGTGGACCTTGTAGTGCTCCATTGGCTTGTAGACTTCTTCCTTCAGCTTGGCGATCTTCGCATCGGAAACGCGAATGCCTTCGGCCTTGCCGTCGTCGATGTACTTACAAGCGGCCTTCGCAGCAAGGCGGCCTTCGGTGAAGGAGCCGGAAGAGAACGCGTGCGGCGTGCCGCCGACCGCGTCACCGGCGCCGAACAGGCCTTCGATGGTCGTCATGCGGTTGTAACCCCAGTAATATTCAGGCGGGGAAAGGTCCTCAGGACCAGAGCACCAGGCGCCGCTGCCGGTGGCGTGGGAACCCATGACGTACGGTTCGGACGTGGTCAGTTCCGGGTTTTCGTTCTTCGGATCAACGTCCGTAGCTGCCCACAGAACAGCCTGACCAACGGTCATCCCTAAGAAGTTGTGCCAGCCGATTTCTTCCAGATGCGGGTCCTGGAACGAATGCATGGTAACCATGTGGATCGGGCCGCGACCGGCGTTCACTTCATTGATGATGCAGTGGTTGCGGAGACACGTCGGAATCGGACGGTGGGTAAGGTGCGAAAGTTCCGGATCCAGGTATTCCTTGCCGACCATTTCCTGGAGAGCGGGGAACCACTTGGATTCGTATTCCTCGCCATAAGCGTTCTGCGTGTACGTCTTGAGGTGCAGGAAGTACGCGCCCACCGGGCCGTAACCGTCCTTGAAGCGGGCCAGAACGATGCGGTTTTCCATCTGCGTCATCTTGGCGCCGGCGTTGATCATCAACGCGTAAGCGGAACCGGACGACCACGGTGCGTACCAGACGCGACCGGAACCTTCACCCGTGGAACGCGGCTTGAAGATGTTGGACGCGCCGCCCGCACCACAGACCACGGTTTTGGATTTAAAGACGTGGAAGTTACCGGTGCGGACGTTAAAACCGACGGCACCCGCGACGCGGTTTTCCTTGGCATCGTCCATCAGCAGGTGGGTGATGCAGATACGGTTGTAGACCTTGTCGGCCGACTTCTTCGCGGCTTCGGCCACGATCGGCTTGTAGGATTCACCGTGGATCATGATCTGCCAACGGCCTTCACGCAGGTAGGATCCCTTTTCCTTGTCGCGCATTATCGGCAGGCCCCAATCTTCGAAATTGTGGACCGTGGAGTCGACGTGGCGGGCCATGTCAAACGCAAGATCTTCACGCAACATACCCATCAGGTCGATGCGGGCATACCGCACGTGGTCTTCCGGGTTGTTTTCGCCAAAGCGGGTGCCCATGTAGCAATTGATCGCGTACAGACCTTGAGCCACAGCACCGGAACGGTCGATGTTGGCCTTTTCGGCGATCACGATCTTCTTGTCTTTGCCCCAGAAACGGGCCTCCCAGGCCGCACCTGTGCCACCCAGACCGGCGCCGGCGACGAGGATGTCGATATTGTCTTCGACAATTGTTTTATAAGCCATTAGTAGTACACCCCTTCCTTCAATTCGAGGCCGTTGGATTCCAGGGTATGCAAGCCGCCTTCATCCATGCGGAGGTACTTCGGCTCGTTGTACAGCAATTCACTGTCGCGATGTTCCTGGGTCGGCGCGGGCTCATCCGCAAGCTTCGGAAAACCCGTACCCCATGGCTTGGTGGTGATCGGAGCCAGCAGGCTCATGTCTTTTTTGCCGTTGCGGAACTTGATGCGCCAGGCAATGACACCCTTTTCCTCATCGCGGACGACGCGGACACTGTGGCCGAGAGGTGCGAAGTCGGCATAGCCGCGCACATCAATGGCGTTCTGCGGGCACGCCTTCACACAGGAATAGCACTCCCAGCACATGCTCGGTTCGATGTTGTAGGCACGACGATAGGTCTTATCAATGTGCATGATGTCGGACGGACAGATATCGACACAGTGTCCACACCCATCGCATCGGGTCATGTATACAAAAGTAGGCATAGTGCAGTTACTCTCTTTTCAGAAAATTCTTGATGATTGGATATCAGTAATGGCTTGGCGACTCGCGCTTGATGCCGGGACCCATGTTGGGGGGGGTGGCGCCCATGTATTCCGGGATATCGGGAAACCTTTTCTGCAGTTCGGGATCCGACAGATCGCCCAGTTCGGGAAGATTCTCAAGAGAACCGTCCGCCTTGATGACGCGCTTATTGAACGCAGCAGCCGGCTTGAAGAACATGTGCGCGAACTTCGACCAAAGGACGCCGCCAAACAGCACCACGCTGGAAACGATAAGCAGCCCCAGGAAAAGACTTGTCCAGGCTCCGGCCCCTTTCGATTGCGCGATGGACCACAGCAACCCGAAGGTCGTGGTTCCGAGCAGGGAAAGGATAAACAGGTCCGCCTTGACGAGGCGGTACCAGGGAACGCCCTCGGCCGAGACATCGACGCGGATAAAGAACCAGAACCAGTAACCGCCGAACATCACCATGGCTGCACCAACGTGCCACAGTTTGGAGACAATAGCCGGAGCCTCGTTGGTCGGATAGGCGAACACCAGGGCGACGGTCGTCAACAGGAACAGAATAAATCCATACATGGTGAACAGGTGCGAAATGCGGCGCTTCGTGCTGCAAAATTCGCCCGATGTGGCCACGTCAACGATGGCGGTCTGAACGGCAATGCCAATCTTCTCACCCCCGCCGACTACGCGCGTACGCGAGGCCTCGGCAGCCTTGGCTTTGGCGAAAAAATACTGCGCGCTTTTCTTGTGGATCATATCCAACAGCGTACCCCCAACGACAAAGATAGCCATCAATACGACGTAAGCCTGTATGACGCTTAACGGTATCTGTGTTGAAAGTTCGGCGAATGGATTACTGGCGAACATATACTGCCCCCTTCAAAATAATTTCGTTTCTTCGTTTTCGCTGGCGTTTTAGTAGAGCGCCAGACATATTCGAATAACCATATATATCATATATCCATAGCTTGCAAACGGATAACTCGACGGCCGGATAAGCTTATGATTCTTGCAGAAAATTGGCGGTTTTAAGAGCCCGCTAGAGAGATGTTGCTTGCTCAGCCAGTAGTAATTTTTCCCGAGAACCGCGATCACTTCCGGGCTGAAAAACGCTATCGGCGCATCCTCTTCGCCCGGCATGCCGCACTGCTAAATTTCCAGAGATTATGACCTTGCTTTTCCGAATATGTTTATAGGATGCGAAAAAAGTTGCTTCCCTCCGGCGGCGCCATGCTTTACATTCCGTTTCTGGAATATGTGAAACCCTTCATGCCGGGGGGGCGATGTGCAATTTTGCAGTGAACCGTCTCGGTTTGTAAATAGAAAACAGGTGATTTTAGTTATGGGTAACGTTGACAAAAACGCTCCGGTTCCTGACGGCAAGACCGAGTACTACACAACGAAGCAACAGCCGGCTGACGATAACGGCCACGTTGGCTACCACACCGAATGGGTCGAGTTGCAAAAGGAAGTTCCCTACGAAACCCCGAAAAAGCCGTGAGCTTTTAGGGCGGGCGCACGAAGCCCGACATGGAACGTACAAAGGGGGAGGTGCTGGACGCCTCCCTTTTTTTGCCTGCTTTTTGCCTGCTTGGCTTTTTGCCCGTTTGCAGGATCAATAGCCGCTTAGGCGGAACCTAAAAAAAATTTCAGGAACTCGGCGCGTTTCCCGGCATCCATAACGACACTTTCCTCGACCGGCATACCGCCCAGGTACCATTCCCGCGAGCCGTCTTCGTATTCAATGGCGGGACCGTCTTCCCGATGCAGCAGTCCTTGCTCCCACCATTGCTGCATTGCGTGCTCTTCGATTACGGCGGGGCCGCCCTCGCGGCTGGGCCCACCCCTTCCCCCCCACCCCTCTCCGCCCCCCCCCCCCCTAACAGCCGCGCCGGCCTCCCCG
>JACNJX010000026.1 GCA_014382345.1 Alphaproteobacteria bacterium | reverse complement strand
CGGCGGCGGCGGCGGCGGCGGCGGCGGCGGCGGCGGTGGCGGCGGCGGCGGCGGTGGCGGCGGCGGTGGTGGTGGTGGCGGTGGTGCTGGTTCTGGATCAGGCGCAGGTGCCGGAGCGGGTGCGGGTGCCGGTGCTGGTGCGGGTGCCGGTGCGGGTGCCGGTGCTGGTGCGGGTGCCGGAGCAGGCGCTGGTGCGGGTGCCGGTGCGGGTGCGGGTGCCGGAGCAGGAGCTGGTGCGGGTGCCGGAGCAGGTGCTGGCGGTGCAGGTTCTGGTGGAGCCGGCGATTTCTAATCGCTCGACGCTCCATATTCCCCTACGAATGAGCACGTGAAAACGTTCTTCACTTCATCGCACATAAAAAAAGGCGGAGCCAAAGCCCCGCCTTTTGGTATTTCCGTTAAGGAATAACGCCTAGTTTTTGCTTTTATCGACCAGCGCGTTTTCGGCGATCCACGGCATCATGCCGCGCAGCTTGGCGCCGACTTCTTCGATGCCGTGTTCGGCCGCGATCCGGCGTTCCGCTTTGAAGCTGGGCTGACCGGCGGCGCATTCGGTCATCCAGTCGCGCACGAAGCGGCCCGACTGGATATCGTCGAGGACTTCCTTCATGCGCGCCTTGACGCTTTCGTCGACGACACGGGGACCGGAGACGTAATCGCCGTATTCCGCCGTGTTGGAGACCGAATAGCGCATGTTGGCGATGCCGCCCTCATAGATCAGGTCGACGATCAGTTTGACCTCGTGAACGCATTCGAAATAGGCCATTTCCGGCGCGTAACCGGCTTCCACCAGGGTTTCAAACCCGGCCTTGATGAGCGACGTCAGGCCGCCGCAGAGCACCGACTGCTCGCCGAACAGGTCGGTTTCGCATTCTTCGCGAAACGTCGTGCCGATGATGCCAGCGCGGCCGCCGCCGATGGCCGAGGCATAGGCGAGGCCGATGTCGTGGGCGTTGCCCGACGCGTCCTGGGCAACGGCCAACAGCACCGGAACGCCGGCGCCGCGGGCGTATTCGGAACGCACCGTGTGGCCCGGGCCCTTCGGCGCGACCATGAAGACGTCGAGGTCTTCACGCGGCTCGATCAGCCTGAAGTGAACGGACAGGCCGTGGGCGAAAGCCAGGGCCGCGCCCTGTTTCAGGTTGTCCTTGAGGTGTTCGTTGTAGAGCTGGGCCTGGCCTTCGTCCGGGCTGAGCACCATGACCACGTCGGCCCACTTGGCGGCTTCCGCGGACGTCATGACTTTCAGGCCTTCGCCTTCGGCCTTCTTGATGGAAGCCGAGTCTTCGCGCAACGCGACACAAACGTCGGTGGCGCCGCTGTCGCGAAGATTGAGCGCATGGGCGTGGCCCTGGCTGCCGTAACCGATGACGGCGATTTTCTTTTTCTTGATCAGGCTGACGTCAGCGTCTCGATCATAATAAACCTGCATGGTGTTCCCTCTCGTTCCAAATTTTTGTCTTAAACTAGGTAAATTCCGCTATTGCGCCTCAAAGCGCCTCGGCCCTGGTCTTCTTTTCACCGGGGCCTCGGCATTTGAGGCTTACGTCTTAAAGCGCCTCCGCCCCTCGGGCGATAGCGACAACGCCGGTCCGCGATACATCGACCAGCCCTAGGGGCCTCATAAGATCGACAAAGGCATTCAGCTTTCCGGTATCGCCGACGATCTCGAACACGAAGGACTCGTTCGTGCTGTCCAAGACCCGCGCCCGGAAGATATCCGCGATTCTCAGGGACTCAACCCTTTTTTCACCGGTTCCGGCAACTTTCACCAATGCCAGCTCCCGTTCCACGTGGGGCCCTTCCAAGGTCAGGTCGCTGACGCTGTGGACCGGAACCAGCCGGCCCAGCTGCGCCTTGATCTGTTCGATAATCATCGGCGTGCCCGTGGTGACGATGGTGATCCGGGACTGATGCCTGCGCGCGCGGACTTCGGCGACCGTCAGGCTGTCGATATTGTAGCCGCGGCCGGAAAACAGGCCGATGACGCGGGCCAGCACGCCAGGCTCGTTGTCCACCAGGACAGCAATGGTATGGGTGTTTTCGGTTTCTTCTATGGGTGTCACGGTATTGTTCCCAGGTTTAATGAAACGGTCCCTAGACCAGCACCATGCCGTCTTCGGAAATGGGTTTGTTAGCTTCGTCCTCAGGCCCCAACAGCATATCGTTGTGGGCAGCGCCCGACGGAATCATCGGATAGCAGCTTTCCAGCTTTTCGACCCGGACATCGGCGATCACCGCCTTGTCGGTCTTCAGCATCTCCTGGATCATGCCGTCCAGGTCACCGGCCTTGTCCGCGCGCAGGCCGACGGCGCCGAAGCTTTCGGCCAGCATCTCGAAATCGGGCAGGCTTTCCATGTAGCTCTCGGCGTAACGCCCGCCGTGCAGCAGTTCCTGCCACTGGCGCACCATGCCCATGTATTCGTTGTTGAGGATGAAGACCTTCACCGGTAGCCGGTATTGGGCGATGGTCGACATTTCCTGGATGTTCATCAGGATCGACGCTTCGCCCGCGATATCGATGACGAGCGCGTCCGGGTGCGCGACCTGTGCGCCGACCGCCGCCGGCAGGCCGTAGCCCATGGTGCCGAGGCCGCCGGACGTCATCCAGTGGTTGGGCTTCTCGAAGCCGTAGAACTGCGCCGCCCACATCTGGTGTTGGCCGACTTCGGTGGTGATGTAGACCTCGTCGAGGTTCTTCGTCGCCTCGTACAGACGCTGGATGGCGTACTGGGGTTTGATAATGTCCCCGCTCTGAACATATTTCAGGCAGTCCTTGGCGCGCCATTCGTCAATCTGCTTCCACCACGCCTTCAAGGCCTTCTGATCGGGCTTGGCATTGGACGCCTTCCACTGCTTTATCATGTCTTCCAGCACGTTGGCGACGTCGCCGACGATGGGCACGTCCACTTTGACGTTCTTGTTGATGGACGACGGGTCGATGTCGATGTGGATTTTCTTGGAATTCGGCGAAAACTTGCTGAGCACGCCGGTGATGCGGTCGTCGAACCGCGCACCGACGCAAACCATGACATCGCAATCATGCATCGCCAAATTGGCCTCGTAGGTGCCGTGCATGCCGAGCATGCCTAAGAACTGCGGGTCGGACGCCGGATACGCGCCGAGCCCCATCAGGGTTAGCGTGCATGGATAGCCGGATGTGTGCACCAGTTCGGTCAGCAGCTTCGATGCCTTCGGTCCGGAATTGATGACTCCGCCTCCGCAATAGAAGATCGGCTTCTTGGCCCCGGCCATCAGCGCGACCGCTTCCTTGATCGCCGATGCGTCGCCTTTAACCTGCGGGGCGTAATTCTTGTGTTCGATCTTGTCCGGCGCCAAATAAGCGCCGATGGCCATGGCCACGTCCTTCGGCAGGTCGATGACCACCGGGCCGGGACGGCCGCTGCGCGCGACATGGAAGGCTTCATGTACGACATGGGCAAGGTCTTCGACCTTTTTGACCAGATAATTGTGCTTGGTACAGGGCCGCGTGATGCCGGTGGTGTCGCATTCCTGGAAGGCGTCGTTGCCGATCAGGTGCGTCGGCACCTGGCCGGTGATGCAGACAAGGGGGATGGAATCCATCATCGCGTCTGTCAGGCCGGTAACGGCGTTGGTCGCGCCCGGCCCCGACGTCACCAGGACAACGCCGACTTCGCCGGTGGAACGCGCATAGCCTTCGGCCGCATGGACCGCGCCGCCTTCCTGGCGGACCAGAATATGTTTGATGGAGTTCTGTTGGTGCATGGCGTCGTACAACGGCAGTACGGCGCCGCCGGGATAGCCGAAAATCCGGGTGACGCCCTGGTCGCTAAGCGCCTTAATCAGAATTTCGGATCCGCTCATCGTGCCGGTATTGTTGTTAGCCTTTTTTTTGCCGTTCGCCATCGTCCCAGTCCTTGTCCTTGCCAGTCCTTGTCCTTGTTCGCTGTCGTTCTTCGCTTTTGCTTTGGTAGCGGTTCGTTCCATCAAAAAAAGCGCCGCCGGGTTCGCCCTGAAAAGATGCAAAATACGGGGTCCCAAACGGTCAGGGGCGGCAACCTAATGGCTCGCTCCGCTCAGGTCAACCGTGTAACGGAAGAATCAGAAAGAAATTCATACAAAATCTTTCCGAATATTAGCCAATTTAGGGAAAAAATGCGATTTTTTGATGTTTTCCCGACTCGGTGTCCTCCCCGCAACGCCAAAGTAGGTTTGACCGAGACAAAAAAGGATGGCAATATTCTGTATAATTGGGCTACCCAGTTAATTCAGTTTTAGGCTCTGACGATGAAAAACCCCGGCAATTCCAAAGCCGCTTCGGCCTTCAAGCCTGTACGTAGCGTGCGGCTCTACGAATCCATCATCGAACAGATTGCCGCCCTGGTACATGACGGGCATCTGTCCGTCGGCGACCGGTTCCCGACCGAACGCGACTTGCAGAAAACCTGGGGCGTCAGCCGCCCGGTGTTGCGCGAAGCCTTCCGGGCGCTGGAGATGCAGGGCATCGTCGAATCCCGGCCCGGCGGCGGGCGCTATCTGCGCGCGGCCCGCATCCCCCACCCCGACGAGTTCCGCGAGCTTCGTCTCACGCCCGACCGGGCAACCCTGTTGCATATCCTGCAAGCCCGCGAAGCCATCGAGGTCATGGCCGCCGGGCTGGCGGCAACCAATGCGTCCCGCGCGCAATTGGCGGCCATCGGGCGGCCGCTCAGGATGCTGGAGACCATGACGCCGACGGCCTATGCGCGAAACGACGTCAACCGGGACTTCCATTCCGCCATCGCCCGCGCGTCCGGCAACCCGGTGCTGGAACAGGGCGTGCTCGACCTGCTGCACCGCTTTCACGAAGCCGGTTTCCGGGATCTGCCGAAACAGCGGGACTGGACCGGCCTGCAGTCCGACCACCAGCCCGTCTACGACGCCATCGCCGCCGGTGACCCCAAGGCGGCGGAGAACGCCATGAAGGCGCACTTCAAATCCGTGCGGGAACGGCTGGGGGCATAATCAGGCCGAAATGCCGACGCGACAGGTCTGTTCCTGCCCGGAAACGGTCATTCCAAAACCGGCAACGTGAAGAAGAACTTGCTGCCAACACCCACCTCGGAAGTGTAGTCGATTGCACCGCCATGCTGTTCGACAATCGCCTTGGCGATGCTGAGGCCAAGACCGGTCCCACTAACTTGCCGGGAGTCAGTCGAATCGGACTGGGTGAATTTCTCGAAAATAGTATTCCTGAATTCTTCCGGAATACCGGATCCGCTATCCTTCACGGCAATTTGGATGTCCACGCCATGGCGCGTGACCGACAACTCGACCTACTCTCCGGTGGGGGAAAACTTCGCCGCATTGGACATCAAATTAAACAAGACCTGCATCAGGCGAGCCTTGTCTCCGTATACCAATGTCTCTTTTTCCATTTCCGCCTTAACGAAAGTGACGCCGTGTTCGTCTCCGTATCCCTTATTAGCCTCCAAAGTTTCTTCGACCAGAGACACCACTCCCAACGGTTTCATGTGGAGGCCCATCTTGTTGGCTTCAATCTTTTCTATATCCAGGATGTCGTTGATTAGCGCCAACAGCCGGTCTGAATTGTTGTAGGCGATGCTCAACATCGATTGGAGTTCATCCGGAAGCTGGCCACTGACTCCCGACCGGATGAGACCGAGGGATCCCTTGATCGAAGTCAGCGGCGTCCGAAGTTCGTGGCTGACGGTTGAGAGGAACGCCTGCTTTACTTTCTCGGCCCGTTCACGTTCCGCGATTTCCGAGACTAGTTTCTTGTTAATTTCCTGGATATCCCGGGTGCGGGCATCCACAAGGTCAGACAAGCCTTGAACCCCCGGAATCCATTTGAACAAACCAATGGCAAGAAAGATGAATCCGCCCAGATAACCGACAAATTTCTCTAAAAACGCTTCGGTCTCCGTATCACCTATAACGATGAACCGGTTGAGATTCTCGAAGTTATCGCTGATGTCGAGGAAGGTCGCGAACAGTAAAAGTCCGAACCCAAAAATGATGAAGTTCCAGCCCTTCCGGAACTGTTCAAACCTGTTACGCCCCGCCTTCCACAGGTATATCACGACTCCCAATAAGACGATTGCGCGAATAGTTTCGAGAATGATATCCGTCATGAAGCAACTACTCCCAGCGCAAGATGCCAACACCGAATACGTTGTCACGATAGAACTCGGAGTCAATAAAGTTTCCGGGTCGATTAGGCAATTAGCGGAGAACGCCATGCGGGCGCACTTCAAATCCGTGCGGGATTCTCTCACCCGCTAAAACTTTTCAC
>JACNJX010000096.1 GCA_014382345.1 Alphaproteobacteria bacterium | reverse complement strand
CCCCCCCCCCATTTGTTGCCCCACCCGACTTATTAGTCTGGTCCATTCCCGTTCTTTCCCGCCATCCCCACAACACAAAAAAGTCCTTACACGATCAGGTTGGTCGTTTTTTGAATGCCGGCGAGGCCCGGCGCGTAATGCTCACTCCTGAACACAAAATCGGGCCGTTCTGGTTTGCGGCGGTGCTGGAAGTCCGCCCGTTCCCGCCACAGGCTGACAAAATCGCGGCGCTGGTCGGGCGCTGCCGGCTTGCCGGTCAGCGCACCGATGGTACGGTTATATTCGGAATGCAGTTCCGGTTGGAACGCCAGCATGGAATATTCGTCGAATGAGATGACGCCGGCGGTATAAAGATCCTGGCTGAGGTTGGTCATTTCCCGGGGTGACAGGTTGCGGGCATCGATATCGCCGATGATCTCCTGCAAGGGCGAAGGCCGTCCCGGCGCTTCAATCTGGGCCGGTGGCGTTTCCACGGATACTTCCACCCCTTTGTCATTGGCAGGAACCAGAGCGCGGCTGTCCTGAGCGGCAGGGTGGCCTGACCCGGCGCTTGCGTTCCGGTCATCGAAATCCTTGGCAGGTGAATTCTTGGCGGGCAAAGGACTGGGGTCCGGAAATTTTGCCGGCAGGGGACCGGTCCGGAGTTCCGTCGGAGTCTTGGAAAACAGATCTGCGTAAAAGGCTTTTTGGTGGACGCGCATGGTCTTTCTCCGTTAAAGCGCTGGCGGGTTAGGCGATAGCGGTCCGCTGATCCCGGTGGGGGTGCATTGCCCGGGCCCGTTTGGTGACATACATGGCGCTATCGGCGCTGTTGAGAATTTCCGCCAGATCGTCTTCCGGACCGTAGGTCTGGAACCCGAAACTGGCGCGAATATCAATCCAGTAGCCTTGCCAGTCCAGGCCTGCGGCATTGACCAGACGGTCAAAGGCCTCGGCCCGGTCAAGTCCGGCTTCCCAGGTCGTGCGTGTCAGCAGGACGGCGAATTCGTCGCCACCGAGGCGGCCGACAAAGTCGGTTTCGCGAACATTGTCCTTCAACAGTTTCGCCACATGGCGAAGCACCGCATCGCCGGCTGCATGGCCATGGGTGTCATTGACGGGCTTGAAGCCGTCCAGGTCGATATAGAGCAGCACGCCCTTTTCCTGATAGCGCCGGGCGCCGGCCATGGTGCGGGTGATCTCCGCCTCGAAGCCGCGCCGGTTCAGCAGTCCGGTCAACTCGTCGGTGACGGCCAACTGTTCGAAATGCAGCAGCCGGCGTTTTTGCTCGGCGATCAGGCGTTCCGCGGCATGCGCGGCTGCGAGTGCGTTGCGGGCTGCGAGGCCGTAGGTCTCCGGCGAGGCGGTGCCGTCCAGGCAGTCGGTAAGGGCGACGATTCCCGCAACCAGTCCGGGCTGGGAAGTTGTCGGCTCAATGAGCGGCAGGTCGATGCTTTTGATCAGTCTCACTGTGAATTTTTCCCGTTGGGTTCTGTGAAGTCTTAATAAAAGGTAAAGCAATCCCCGTGCCATATTAACTTCCAGTAAAATCAATGGTTTGAGAAAAAACCCCAGCTGTCCATCCTGCCCGGGTGGTGGTTTTTGCCGGGAAATAATTGCCGTTTCCCCCTTGGCCGGGAAAAGGGCCAGCCTGTTGTGGACAAGCCCCGCCGGCTGGTCTTATGGTGAAGGCCATGACTATCCCAATGCATCTTCCAATTATTAAACTCCGCTGCATCGTTGCCGTCCTGGCTTCGGCATTTGTTGCAATGGCTGGGGGCGAGCCGGTGTCCGCCGCCGGGCCGAAACCCGTTGCCGGTAGCCTCACGGGCGGGGCAGGGGACTTGGTGCCGCACCGGGCGGCCTACCGGATGACCTTGAAAAGCGCCAAAAGCGAGTCCGGCATTATCGATGCCCGGGGTGCGACGTTGTATCGTTTCGTTGAGACCTGTGACGCCTGGGCGATGGAAAACAATATTCATCTTAATATCCGCTATGCCGGCGACCTCGAGGCCCGGATCACTTGGTCCTCCTTCGCCGCCGTGGAATCCAAGGACGGCAAGACCTACAGCTTCCGTCTCCGGCACAAACGCGGCAAGGAAACGGTGGAACAGCTTCAGGGCTCGGCAACATTGACCCGGCCCGGTGGGTCCGGCACGGCGCGCTTTACCGGTGCCGGTAAGGGCACACCGGATAAGAACGATGCGGGTGAAGACGTCACTATCGACCTGCCGAAAGGCACTTTTTTCCCGACCCATCACCTGCTGGCTTTGTTGAAGGCCGGTCGCGAGGGAACGCGATTTATGCCCGGCGTGGTGTTCGATGGCGCCAGCCTGGAAAACCCCTATAACGTCACCGCAACCATCGCCGGCGCGGAGACGGCGAATATCGGCAAGCCGGTGAAAGCTTTGGCGCAGGCGGCGGGTCTGGCCGACTTGCCGGCGCGAGGTATGCTCCTTGCGTTTTTCCCTGTCCGCAGCCGCGAGCCCGAGCCCGACTTCGAGGTCGGGGTGGACTACCGCGCCGACGGACTGGCGACGCGGGTGACCCATGATTACGGGGAATTTTCCATCAACATGGTGCCGAACGAGATTGAGGTCCTACCCCGGCCAGACTGCTGAGAGCGTCTTTAACGCCTAGAAAGCCGCTCCTTAGAAAACCGGGCGCACAGCGAGGTAGATTCCGAGCACCAGCAGGGCGGAGAAAAAGACCTTGCGGAAGGCGGTATCGGAGAGGCGGTTACGTAATCGTTGGCCCAGCACCATGCCGAGCAGGGCGGGCAGGACGCCCGCCGCCGACAGTGTGCCCAAGTCCAGGGTTAGCAGTTGGAAATCGTTCATGGCCACTGCCAACGCCACCGTCGAGACGGTAAATAAAACCCCCATCGCCTGGATCATGGTATCGCGCGGCAACGCCAGGGCTTGAAGGTATGGCACCCCCGGAACGACGAAGGAACCCGTCAGGCCGGTTAGCACGCCGTTGACGCCGCCGATCACCGGCGACAGCCAGGATTCCGATTTGCCCGGTCCGGGAACCCGGAACCCGGCGAGGCTCCAGGCCGCGTAGACGCCGATCAGGACTCCCAGCAACGCCGACAGCAGCGCCGCATCGGTGTTGGCCAGGACACGAACCCCGAACCATGTGCCGAGACACACAGCTCCCAACAACAGCCAGAGCCGCCGAAGCACCGCCAGGAACGCGCCGCCGACAACACCCTGCCAGACGTTGGTCACGAAGGACGGCAGCAACAGCAAAGCCATCGCCGGTTTCAGACCCAATGCCGCCGTCAGCAGGGCGAGCGACACCGTCGGCAGGCCGAGGCCGATCACGCCCTTGACCAGTCCCGCGATGAGAAACGTCACGCCAACGATAATCAGGCTCTCGGAAGACCACATGCTGCTCATGCCGGAAATTTTGGAAACAGAGGTGAGTTTGTTTTACAGCAATCCTGCCGCCCTGTCCCTGGTGCGTTTTCGCATATCCGGTTTGATGCTAGCATCCGCTTTAACGAACCCGGACTGGTTACAGGAGAGAAAAAATGAGGACAATTTTTACACAAGCGGTCGTGTTTCTTGTTGCTGTTCTTTTCATGACAGCACCCGCAACCGCTACCGAAGAAGTTTTAATGGTCAGGATTATAAGTTCGGACCTTGCCGCAAAAATCGCCAAGGGCGCTGTCCATGCCTGTCGGAAGAAGGGCTATCAGGCCACCGCCGTGGTCCTCGACCGCAACGGAGACATCATGGCAGCGCAACGTGACACCCTGGCTAGCCGGTATACCCTTGAAATCGCCAAGCGCAAGGCCGGCACGGTCATCCTTTCTGGTGTAAATTCCGGCGACATGCTGAAAAACCGGGGCGACATCCGTCCCGAACTCAACCATATGCAGGGCCTGATCATCATGGGTGGCGGGCTCCAGATCCGCGCCGCCGGGTCGCTGGTCGGCGCGGTGGGGGTATCCGGGGCCCCGGGCGGCGACATCGACGCCGAATGCGCCCAGGCGGGACTCGACGCGGTTCAGGAGACTCTGGACTTCGCCGACTAGAGGGTTCTTTTCCTCAATTTTTTCACCATAACCTCGCGGCGCCGCGAACCCCCGACGCATCACCGTGCAGCGCGGGCAGGAGCGGCGTCGTGGCGGTATCGGAGAATACCCAGTCCTGCCACAGCTTGGGCACGGTCTCGTAGAGCCGGGTCACGTTCGACATGCCGCCGCCTAACACGATGACGTCCGGGTCGAGCATATTGATAACGCCCGCCAACGCGCGCGCCAGGCGGTGTTCGTACCTTTGAAGCGCCGCGTTGGCGTTAAGGTCTTCACCGGTAATCGCAAGCCCGACAATCTCTTCGGCAGACAGGGGGGCAATACTTGAAGTTTGAAAGTCCCGTTCCAGCCCCGGTCCTGAAACGAAGGTCTCTATGCAGCCCCGCTTGCCACAATAGCATTCCGGACCCGGTCTTTCATCTTCACCATCAAAAACTTGAGGCCAGGGAAGCGGGTTATGGCCCCATTCTCCGGCGATGGCGTTGGGTCCGGACAAAAGCGTTCCATCGACCGTGATGCCGCCGCCGCAGCCGGTGCCCAGGATCACCCCGAACACGGTGCGAAACCCGGCGCCCGCTCCGTCGCCGGCTTCCGAAATCGTGAAACAGTCGGCGTCGTTGGCGAGCCGTACCGGGCGGGCGAGCGCGGACTCCAGATCCTTATCCAGCGCATGGCCGATCAGGCAGGTGGAATTGGCGTTCTTGACCAGTCCCGTCGACGGAGATATCGCGCCGGGGATGCCGACGCCGACGGGTACGTTCGTATCCGCCCCGGCATCCTTCGCCAGGTCCCGGACAAGGCCCGAAACGGTTTCGATGGTGGACGTATAGGAATCCCCGGACGAATCGCTCTTCGGTGTCGGCACGCGTTTTCGTACTTTCTCCCGCCCTTCGGGGTCCAGGACAAGGCCTTCGATCTTCGTGCCGCCGAGGTCTATTCCGATCCGCATGGTGAGCAGTTTACCCCTGAAAAACGGCGAATTCACGCCCTTCCGGCGAACCGGAGCATAGGTCAAGAATACTATATCTAGTGTAGTCCGAATTCCATAGGCACAAAAAACTGCTTCCCGGCCCACTTCCGCCCGGAGTAAAAGTATGGCGGGAGAAACAACAACTGGGGTCGCCATGACGGCCAAAAGTCTTCCCGCAGCAGGGGCGCCGCCGGAGGTTTCTACGGCGTTTTCTATATTCGAGGGACTGGAACTTGCCGGCGTCACGCCGGACATGATCGCCCAGTTCTGCGATGTCGCGCCGCTTGAGGTCGCCGCCTGGCGCCGTGGGGACGTCACCGTGCCATGGGGACGGGTGGTGTTCCTGACCATGGTGTTGTCGCACCTGATCGACGAACTGACGCGTACCCACGATCAATGGGGGCCGGCGCCCAAGGTCTGGCATCTGCACATGCAGTCGTGCCTGGAAAACACCCAAGCCGTTCTCGGCCGCCAATCCGACGTCAACAAGGAAGCTCCGGACGGCGCCTTTCGCCAGGGCGAACGGATGTTTGAATCGTGGTTGAAGCAGGATGCCTCGCACGGCTGGGCGGCGGAGGCGGCGAAACGGGTGGCGCTCGGCCGTGATACGACCGGGTTGGAATTATAGAGGAATCCGTTATGGCCAATGCTCTCGGGATTACCCAGGACGGCCTGAAGACGGCACTGGAGATCAAGGACAGCTATCGCCGCTCAGAGCCTCTGATTCTGCCCGGCAACGAAAGCCGTATGCTGATTCCGGAAAATCTGATGAATGCGGGACTCGACCTGCAGGGCATGGAAGACCCCCTGCCGTTGGCCATGGTCGCCAGCCGCGACCCGGAAGCCCCGATGGCGCTGGCGGCGGCGACGCGCATGTGTCCGTTGGGCGCCGGGCCTAAGCTGATCCGCGGCGTACTGCAGGTGGTCGGCGAAACCTCGCGCCATGCGCTCGTACGCGAATGCCTGGATTTTGTCTCCGACAGTGATTTCGACCCGACCACCATCGCCGAGGTCCGCCGCCATGCGTCCCGCTTTATTGTGCGGACCCGCCAGCAGTACACTGTGGCTCTCAAGCAGAACCTGCAAATGCTGCTCGACGGCTCCATCGCGCCCCGCCAGTTCGTGCAGGAGTTCTTCGAGCTGACCGAGGCCGGCAACATGCGCAACGACATCCGCCAGAAGCTGGTGTTGAGCCTGCTATTGTCCGGAACCGTGCGCCCGAGCGTGAAGTTTTTGATGCTGGAAAATTTCGAGCGCCTGGCCAAACCGGTTCGTAAGGGCATCATGACCGCCGTGCTGAAGGCCGAGCCGACGCGCCATATCGAGGTCATCAAGGAAGAGCTGAAATACATGGTGGCCCAGGACATGGTGGGCAAGGACATGGGCGGTCTTTCAGCAGGATAAGCCGCCTTAAAAAAAACTATTTATGAGGCCCGTCCGGGCTTTTCCCAGCGGCGCTTCCGGCGTAAGACTTCCCCTATGGACAAACCCGTATACACCCCCGATTACACACACTTGGCCGCACCCGCTCCGGGCGAAACCATAGAGGTCGCCGCCGGCGTGCATTGGCTCTGCATGCCGCTGCCTTTCAAGCTCGACCACATCAATCTGTGGCTTCTGGAAGATCGCGATGAGGATGGAGACGGCTGGACCATCGTCGATACCGGCATCAACCGTGACGAAGTGCGCAAAGCCTGGGAAACGGTGTTCGCCGCCCTTGTCAGCGACGCCAAGCCGGTGAAGCGGGTCATTGTTACCCATTTTCATCCCGATCATTTCGGGCTGGCCGGATGGCTGACCCGGAAATTCGGGGTGGCGTTGTGGATGCCGCGCGAGGAATGGACGCAGGGGCGCATGTTGAGCCTGGAAACCGGCGAAACCAGCCGCGGCGCCTTTTCGCGCTTTTATAAGGCCGCAGGCTTCGACGAGGACATGATGGACGCGGCCAGGGCGCGTTCCGGTCGGTACGCAAAATCCGTATCGGTGGCGCCGGGGTCGTTCCGCCGCATCTCTGACGGTACGGAAATCTCTATCGGCGGGCGGGTCTGGCGAACCATCGTCGGTACCGGCCATTCGCCGGAACACGCGTGCCTGTACTGCGCGGACCTGGACGTGCTGATTTCCGGGGATCAGGTGTTGCCGAAGATAAGCCCCAACGTCAGCGTCTGGCCGCAGGAACCGGAAGCTGATCCATTGGCGCTGTTCCTAGGAAGTCTCGATAAATTGCGCGGGCTGGGGCCGGATACCTTGGTCCTGCCGAGCCACAATTTTCCGTTCCGGGGATTGGACGCCCGCATCGACGACCTTCAACTGCACCACGACGAACGGCTGGAGGAGACCCTGGAGTTCTGTTCTGAACCGTTAAATGGGGTTCAGGTGTTGCGCCAGTTGTTCCAGCGCGAACTCGACACGCACCAGCTGTTCTTCGCCATCGGCGAAACCCTGGCGCACCTGCATCACCTGATCGGGCAGGGAAAAATCCGGCGGCGCAAGAACGCAGATGGCGTGCATCTGTTCGAGCGTCATTGAGCCGCCACGTTTTGGCCCTTTGCATGGGCCTTTGCCTCTGCGGCCAGGCAATGGGTGGTGGCGATCCGCTTTTGAATGTTTTCGATATAGGCGTTCAAGGAATCGCCCTTGAGGACCAGTCCGGTGCGGGTGACGGCACTGGACTTGCGCTCCAGAATGTCCTGTAGCTTGGCCAGCCGTTTCAGCCAGATTTCGTTATAGGCCTTCCAGTCGCCGCCATGTTTGCGATTGACGTAGGCTGATATGTCCTTGTGGGTTTTGTAGCGCCACCAATTGACTTGGGGTACGGGTTTGCAACGGCTCTTTGCGGCCCAGCCGTGGCCCAGCAATTCCGACAGGGGCCGGGCCGGGATTTCGTCTTCCAGTTCCGTATTGTCGGGAATGCCGGCGGCGGTCTCAAAAGCGTCCAGGTTGACGGTTTCTTCCGGCTGGGCGACCTGTTCGGCAGATTGAGGGTGTGTGTTTTCCGGTGCGGGGACGAAACGGGGACCGTTTTTTGCAATCTGAGCAGGCGCTTCGAGGGTTGGCGACATGGCGGACTGAAAGGCTACCGTCTCTGGCGGAACGACCAGCCAATATGTCAGAAGGGCCGTTCCCGCCGCGGCAAGGAGGGGGGTGAAAAGAGTCTTGCCGCCCCTGGCTCCAGAGGTAAGGCTTTCAGTGACTTTCGCCTCTGCATTCGGGGCCGGGAGCAATGCGGCAGGAGAAAAATCTTCCGGCAGGGCGCGCCTGAGAAGGTTTTTAACCCGGAGCAGCAGTTCCTTGGGGTCGAACGGCTTGGTTATATAGTCGTCGGCGCCGAGTCCAAGCCCCATCAGGCGGTCTTCCCGGCTGCCGCGGCTCGAGGTAATGATGATCGGGAGATTCAGGTGCTTGCGGACGGCTTGCAGCAGGCTGAGGCCGTCGCCATCCGGCAGGTTGAGGTCGAGCAGAATCAGGTCCGGCGCCTCATCGGATAGAATGCTGATCATTTGGGCGCCCGTGGCGGCCGTGAATACGTCGTAGCCTTCATTCTCCAGATGCAGTGCGAGGAAGGCCTGGACCATTTCGTCGTCTTCGACGATCAGGATGGTGTGTTCCGGTGTGCTCATGACTATCTCCTGTAATTACAGGATTAGTCATAACCTGACTAAATTACATAATTATGTATGCAGCGTGAAGGCGATGTTAACGGGTGTTACAAGCCCGGCCAGGGGAGCAGACTTAACCTTGCGGCGCAGGACCGCTGAGCGTTTCCACAGTGCCGCCGGCCTGACTCCAGGCATTGATACCGCCGCCCAGATGACAGGCGTTTTTAATACCGGTGTCGAACATCTCCTGCAGGCCGAGCGCCGAACGCTCGCCGAAGGCGCAATAGAGCAGGATCCGCCGCTCGGATTTTGATGCCATTTCCGCCAAAAGCCCGCCGGGGCGAATGTTGGCACGGAGCGCCTGATAGGGCAGATGCACGGAATTGGGAATGACGCCATCGCGGACGCGTTCGTTTTCCTCGCGCAGGTCGACGAGCAGGGAATTGTCCATATCGCCCTTTATGGCGTCATTTGCTTCGATGGTAGCGGCCTGGATGTCGGGAGACACGGCGCTTAGACCGATGGCCAGATTGGCGGGCACGGCTACGTCCATGTGTTTCGGGTTGGGCAGGTTGAGGTTGTTCATGATGTCCGCGTATTCGTCGGCCGAATGGACCTGAAGGCGGGGGTTGAAGGCCTTTTCTTCGCCGATGGTGCTGACCGTGTCGCCCTTGTAGTCGTGACCGGGATAGACAAGGGTTTCATCAGGCAGTGTCAGGAGCTTGTCGAACAGGGAGTGGTAGGCATCCGCGTTGTCGCCGTTCTGGAAGTCCGTGCGTCCGGTGCCGCGAATGAAAAGGGCGTCGCCCGTGAACACCCGGTCCGGTAGGGCGTAGGAATAGGAATCGTTGGTGTGTCCGGGGGTGTAGAGGACATTGAGCGCAAGGCCCTCGATTTCGATTTTGTCGCCGTCGTCGACCCGCATGGAGACCTGATCGACGTCGGACATTTTCCCCATCACGGTCACGCAGTGGGTCTTGTCCCTGAGTGCGCCCAAGGCCGTGATGTGGTCGGCGTGTACGTGCGTATCGACGGCCTTGACCAGAGTCAGGTCCAGTTCGTCCAGAAGCTGAAGGTAACGCTCGGTCTTTTCCAGCACCGGATCAATCAAAAGGGCCTCGCCGCCGGGGCGGCTGCCGAGTAAATACGTATAAGTGCACGAAACGCTGTCGAATAATTGGCGAAAAATCATGGTTTCGTCCTTCACATTCCAGGTTCTTTTATTCCTTATTCCGCGGCCGTCACGTCAGCGGAGGCTGGTTTCGTTCTGGAGGACCTTTCCAGGGTTCCGGCGACCAGCGTCAGCAGAGGCGGCACGATGGCCAGGGTCAGAATAGCCGATAGCGAAAGCCCGCCCAGCACCACGGATCCCAGTCCCCGGTACAGTTCCGACCCGGCGCCGGGAAACAGCACCAGCGGCATCATCCCGAAAATACTGGTCAGGGTCGACATGAAGATCGGCCGGATACGGTTGCGGGTGGCTTCCAGAATCGCCGCATCGACGGCCATGCCTTCTTCCTTGATGTGCACGAGGGTCTGGTGAACCAGCAAAATGGCGTTGTTGACAACAATGCCGATAAGAATAACAAAGCCCAGAAGGGTCAGCATGTCGAGGGGCTGAAACACGAACATGTTGGTGATGGCCAGTCCGATAACGCCGCCGGCTGTGGCGAGGGGGACGGACAGCATAATAATCAGGGGATAGATGAAACTCTCGAACAGCACCGCCATCACCAGATAGACAATAATAATGGCGATGGTCAGATTGACCACCATGGCGTCCCAGGTCTGGCTCAGCTTGTCTGCGGTGCCCGTAAGGCTAAGGCGCACCCCTTCGGGCATGCCCTCGCTCCTGAGCGGGGCCATGACCCCGGCATCCAGGGTTTCGAGCGCGGTTTCCAGGGGCACCAGCTCGGGCGGGCGGATTTCCAGCGTTACGGTGCGCTGGCGCTCGAGGTGGCGGATCTGCGTCGGCCCGACCGTCACCTGAATGTGGGCCAGCGAGCTGACGGGGACGATATCGCCCGACCGCGTGACCACAGGCAGGTTATTGATGGCCTGGGTTTGCTTGATGTTGCTGTGTGCGCCCCGGATCATCAGGTCGAGGCGCTTCGAGCCGACCGTGATTTCGGCGACGCGGAGCCCGTCATTGAAGGCGTCGAGCGTATCGCCCAGTTCCTGGGCGGTGACGCCGTTGTCGGCCAACTTGATGCGGTCGGGAATGACCCGGACTTCGGGCGCGCCAAGCTCAAGTCCCGGTTTGGGTTGTATCTGGGTGCCTTCGGCGCGCGGCAGGGCCTTTTCGATTTTTTGCACAGCATTCAGCGCTACCTCTAGAATGTCCTCCAGGTCGGGACCGGAGATGTTCAGTTCAATGGACCGCGAACCGCCGATACCGCGCCCGAACAGCGAACGTTGCGAGATCAGCCCGAACGTGCCTGGCTCGCCATAAGCGGCTTGTTTCATAAACGGGATCAGTTCCTTGACGCGGGCCGGGTCATGGGCGGCGGCGCCCAGGAAGGTGCGTCCACGCGCGGCGACGAAGAAAAAGCGCTGAATTTTCGGCGGCTCGCCGGGCTTGGATTCCGGCCCGGTGGTCTCGGCCAGCAAGGGCAGGACTTTTTTCTCGAAATTGCCGGCGATTTCCGTTGTGGTGTCTAGGTTGTATCCGGGTGGCGGCACGATAATGCCGAAAATCAGGTTACGATTACCATCCGGCAGGTATTCCAGCTTCGGCAGCAACAGCACGGTAACAAGGACCCCGGCTCCGCACAGACCGGCGACGACGGCAATGGACAGGCCATGGCTGGATGTCACACGCCGGGTGACGGCCATAGTCAGGGCGACGAAGGCGCGGGCAAAGGTGTCCAGGAAAGGGAGGTGCCGTTTCTTTTCATCTGATTGATCGGTCCGGGGTTTAGGGTCGCCGAGCAGGCGGTTGGACAACGCCGGCACCACGGTGATGGCAACAATGAGCGACAACAGGACGGCCACGGAAAGCGCCACGGCGATGTCGCGGAACAATTGCCCGACTTCCAGTTCCATGACCAGGATAGGGATGAACACCATGACCGTGGTCAGGGCGGAGACGAACACCGCCGTCCACACTTCGCGCGCCCCCCGGTAAGCGGCTTCCGCCCGGCTGGCGCCCCGTTCCCGGTGACGGTAGATGTTTTCAAGAACCACGATGGCCGCGTCCACGACCATGCCGACGGCGAATGCGATCCCAGCCAGCGAGATCACGTTCAGCGACCGCCCCATGGCCGCCATGGCGACGAAAGCGCCGATAACGGACACCGGTATGGCCATGGAAATCACCAGGGTCGCGCCGCCAGAACGCAGGAAGATCAACAGAATGAGGGCGGCCAGCGAGCCGCCGATGAGGATGTTCTGCTGCACCAGATCGATGGATGAATTGATGTAAACGGTTTCGTCGTAAACCTGACGCAGGCGCAAGCTTTCGGCGGGCAGGGCGTTTTCGTTGAGATCCTTCAAGGTCTTGCGGATGCCCCGCATGACCTCAATCACGTTAGCACCGGTCTCGCGGATGGCGTTGATGGCGATGGCCGGCTGGCCGTTGAAGCGGATGATCTCGGTCGGGGTCTTGGAAATAAAGCCGACCCGCCCGATATCGCCGATGGTGACCCGGGCGACCCGGCCGGTGCCGGCTTCCCGGTCGGAGCGGACGACAACTTTGCGCACATCGTCCAGTTTTGAAAATTCTCCTTCCGCGCGCACCACATAGCGGCGCTTGCCTTCTTCCACGTCGCCGGCGCTGAGCGACGCATTGGCGGAGCGAAGCGTGGCCGCGACCTCACTTACCGTCAGTGCGTACCGGGCCATGCGTTCGGGGTCGATGACGACCTCCATTTCGTTGAGCGCGCTGCCGTAGATGTTGACCCGGGCAACGCCGCTGACCCTTTCCAGGCGGTCCTGGATGACGTCTTCGGCAAAATCACCGTAGGTATGAATTTCACGGCCGTTTTCGCCGGTTCGGAGCAGCACGATCCAGGTGATCGGGCTGTCGTCTGAACTGGCAGTGCGGATGGAGGGTTCGGTGGCTTCGGACGGGTACCCATCGACCCGGTCGAGCCGGTTGGAGACCAGCAGCAGGGCTTCTTCCATGTTGGTGCCGACGGCGAACTCAAGGGTGATCCGGGAGCGTCCATCCTGGGACTCGCTGGTGATCTGTTCCAGTCCGCGAATGCCTTTCAGGACTTCTTCCTGGCGGTTGGTGATTTCACGCTCGATCTCGGCGGGGGCTGCACCCGGCCATACGGTTTGCAGGCTGATCACCGGCTTGCGGACGTCGGGCGTCAGTTGAATGGGGATTTTGGTCAGCGCCAAAATGCCGAACATAACCACCATCAGCACGGCGGCAATGACGGCGACGGGCCGGACGATGGAGAGCCTGATCAGGTTCACCGGAGACTACCCCTTGGTATCGTTTGGTGTTTTGCCCCAGGTTTTATCATGGGTTTTTTCCGGGGCGGCGTAGCGGATCGGCTGTCCGGGGAACAAGCGTTCATTGCCGCGCACGACAACCAGTTCGCCGGGAACCAGCCCGCCCTTGACGATAAAACGCGAGCCGACAGCCTCACCCAGTTGCACCGGGCGGATTTCGGCTTTGTCGCCTTTCACCACGTAAACCAGGGTTTTTCCCTTGCGCGACAGGATGGCGTCTTTGTGTACGGAGACGGCGCCGGCCAGGCCGTTCGCCGGCAGATGCAGGGTGACGCTCTGGTTGTTGGCGATACCTTTTGTCCCGCCGGGAAGGTCGGGAACGAAACGCACCGTGCGGGTCCGGGTTTGCGGATTTTCATTCGGCACCACGGCGCGCACGATGGCGGTTATCGGCAGGGTCCCGTTGATGAAGGCCTTGACGCGGAGCGGCGGCGTCAGTCCGGCGATCCGGTTGGACGGAACCTCGGCTTCGATTTCCAGGTGTTCGTCGTCAATCATGCTGACGAGGGCATCGCCGATTTTGACATAGGCCCCGACCTCGATATGGCGGCTTGAAATAACGCCCGAATAGGGCGCCAGGACCCGGGCGTAGGACAAGTTGGTTTCCGTCAGTTTCATGTTGGCCTTGGCGCGCGCCAGTTGGGCCCTGGCCTCGGCGGTTTCGCTTTCGGCGACGGCGACTTCCTGGCGTTTGTCTTCCAGGCGGGCCTGGGAAAAGGCGGCGGATTTCTTCAGCCGCTCAAGTCGCTTCATTTCCTGTTTGCGGAGCTTGACGCGGGCCGAGCGGGTCTTGACGGCGGCAGCCTGCTGGCGGACTTCCGCCTTTTGCAGCTCAAACTGCCATTTCAACAGGTCGCCGACCAGTTCGGCGATGACGTCACCGGCTTTGACATGGTCGCCGACCTCCACATGCATGGACTTGATGGGGCCGCTGGTGAGGGCAGCGACTTCGCCGGCCTGGCGGGCAATGAAACGGCCGATGACAGGGACCGTCTGTTTAAGGGTCTGGTGAACGATGGCGTCGACGCCGACCTGCATCGGCGGTTCGGTAGTTTTCTTGTCCTGAGCCTGGGCGGAGCCGGGGACCGGGGCGGCGATGAGCATAGCGAAGGAAAATACCATCGCGCCGAAGAGGGGCCGAATTTCGTTAGATAACTGCACGATAGGAATCTACCTCCCGAACTTTCCTCAATGATTGGCTTTATATTTGCCGGATGTACCGGAAAGTCCATGACTTTAGCGAATCCAGGGGACGATGCAGGCCAAAGACTAGACTGGACCGTCTAGTCCTGTTTATAGTAATATACGTTTTGCCGCAATGAATTTGATGATTTTCCGGAAAACGGCGGGTCGTGCCGCCAAGAGTCATAAAGCCGGATGGAAAAGGCCTTAATTTAATGGCATCAGAAGAGCCGCAACTGGCGGAACAGGATTTCAAATCCGCTAGGGGTCCGAAACGCCGCGCCATAGTCGATGCGGCGACGGCGGTCTTTCTGGAACATGGTTACGGGGCTGCCTCCATGGATTCCATTGCCGACAAAGCCGGCGTCTCCAAACAGACGGTTTACAGTCATTTCGGTTCAAAGGCGGCGCTGTTCGAAGCGATTATTGAAGATAAATGCAATGAGTTGCTGAGCGGCCAATCCGCGCCCGCGCCCTCGCTGCCCTTTGCCGGTACCCTTGACCACGAACAGGTGCTCAAGGACATGGCGGAAAACTTCCTTGCCACGGTGCTGGCGATTCCCAGCGTTTCCCTGTACCGGGTAGTCGTCGCGGAAAGCGCGCGTTTTCCAGAACTTGCGGAAGCCTTCTACCGGGCCGGCCCCGCCGTTGCCATCAAGAACCTTGGCGGTTTGCTGAAGGAAATGGATAAAAACCGGGTGCTCTCTGTCCCCGATCCGGTATCTTCCGCGAGATTGTTTTACGCCATGCTGCGTGGTGACCTTTATCTCCGCTGTCTGTTGGGTTTGGCCAGTGACCCGACGCCCATTGAGCGGACAGCGGTGGTCAATGAAGCCGTGGCGGCTTTTCTGGCAGCCCACGCCCCTGCGTAAAGTTCCATGCCTTAAGGCCTTGATGAAATCGGCATTGGCAAATGCCGGGGAAACCCCCAATATATCCCTTCGTGACGGACTCTTTCCGGCGAGGGAATAGTGATACCCCAAAGCCTAAGGCCTTTGACTTTAATTGTTCTTATTTGCCTTTCCGTTGTGACGGGCAACCATGGCGCCAACGCCGATATGTCCGGTCATGGCGGTATGGTGCGCGCCCTGGATATCTCACCCGATGGCCGAACCGTCATCAGCGGCAGTTTCGATTTTACCGCCCGTCTGTGGGATTTCGCCGAACAGACCGAACTTGCGGTTCTCGATGGCCACGCCGGTCCGGTGACCAGCGTCGCCTTTGTCGGTGATGGTTCCCGCGCCCTGACTGCGGGGGATGACAAAATCGCCATCCTCTGGGACCTGAAAACCGCCAAGCCTCTTAAAAAACTGATAGGACATGGCCACAAGGTGATGGGATTGGCGGTGACCGGCGACGGTAAAATCGCCGCGACGGCAAGCTGGGACCGCACCGTTCGCCTGTGGGACCTTGAAACCGGCAAGACGCTGCGCATCTTCCGTCATTCCTCGCCGGTCAATGCGGTGGCTTTCGCCGAAGACGGAAAAACGCTCCTCGCCGGGGGGCACGACGGCAAAATTCAGGTTTGGAACACGCAAACGGGTTTTTCCAAAGGTGCGCTCGAAGGCCATTTCATGGGCATCACGGGTTTGACCGTTTCCCCCGATGGCCGAAGGGTGCTGTCGTCGAGCATCGACAAGTCCATGCGGCTTTGGGAACTGGCGGCGATGAAAGAAGTCCGCACCTTCAAGAAACACGATGGTCAGGTCTTTGCCGCGGCCTTCTCCCCGGACGCGAAAACCGCCCTGTCGGCGGGCCGCGACGGCGCCGTGATCCAATGGAATCTTGAGACCGGCAAACCGCTTAATACCATTCAGGCCCACAAGGCCCTGATCTGGAGCTTAAGGGTTTCGCCAGACGGACGGTTTGTCCTGACCGGCAGTTCCGATGATTCGATCCGTGTCTGGCACCTTGAAAGCGGCGACCGGATCGGCATTCCGACGGAAGGGGACAATGAACCCAAGCCCTGGCTCGACAGCGACCACCCCGGCGCGCCCTTGTTCAAGAAGTGCGCGCGCTGCCATTCGCTTTCCGCCAACGGCATCAAACGCTCCGGCCCCCATCTGGCCGGACTGTTCGGACGTGCCGCAGGCTCGGTGCAAGGGTATAAGTATTCCAGCGCCCTGACCGGGGTCGATTTTCGGTGGAACGAGAAGACTCTGTTCCGCCTGTTCGACGAGGGGCCGGACACGTTCCTGCCGGGTACCAAGATGCCGATCCAGAAAGTGCCTAACGCGGAACAACTGAACCATCTGGTGGATTACCTGAAGGAACTGACCGGGGCCAAGTGAGAGGAAGTTTATGACCACCCTGCTGTATTCCCATCCCATCTGCATCGAGCACGATCCCGGCCGTGGCCATCCGGAATGTCCGGACCGCCTGCGCTCCGTTATGGCGGGGCTGGAAGACGATGACTTCAGGGACCTTGAGCGCGTGGAGGCGCCGATCATCGGCATCGGGGAAATCGAGTTGATTCACCAGTCGCCTTATGTGGCGGAGGTCTTCGAGAATATGCCGGAAGAAGGCCGGGTGTATCTGGACCCGGACACATCCATGTCGCCGTCTTCCGGAGAAGCGTCGCGGCGCGCCGCAGGCGCCGTGTGCGACGCTATCGACAAGGTCATGGCCGGCGCCGCCGACAATGCGTTTTGCGCCGTGCGTCCGCCCGGCCACCATGCGGAATCGAACCGGGCCATGGGGTTCTGCCTGTTTAATTCGGCGGCTATCGGAGCCATGCATGCGCGCACCAAACATGCTCTCGAGCGCGTCGCGGTGATCGACTTCGACGTTCATCACGGCAACGGTACCCAGCATTCGTTCGAGAACAACGCCGGACTGTTTTACGGCTCCAGCCACCAATGGCCGGCCTATCCCGGCACCGGGGCGGAGACGGAGACCGGCAAGTTCAACAACATCTGCAATTTCCCGATGTCGCCGGGTGAGGGCAGCGCCGCCTTCCGCCAAGGCTACCAGGACGATATCCTGCCGGCCCTTCGCGCTTTTAATCCCGAATTTCTGATCATCTCGGCGGGCTTCGACGCCCATGCCCGTGATCCGCTGGCGCAGATCAATCTGAAAACCGACGATTACGACTGGGTCACCGGCGAACTGCTCTCGGTCGCCGATGCATGCTGCGGCGGCAAGGCCGTGTCGTTGCTGGAAGGCGGCTACGATCTGGGCGCGCTGAAGGAAAGCACGCAGGCCCATGTCAGGGTTTTGATGCAGGCTTGAGCTAAAAATATCCACATCTTCAATCCTTGCTCCGGCCTTGCTCTGGACTGGGGGCATCAGTAAAATCGCCGCCTTCATGCAAGGGGGACCCATGGCCGATAAAAAAATACCCGCCGATATCCGCAAGATGAGCTTTGAGGATGCTCTGGAGGAAATGGAGGACATCGTCCAACGCCTGGAAACGGGTCAGGTCAAACTGGACGAAGCCATCGACGCCTATACCCGTGGCGCCCACCTGAAGGATCACTGCCAGGCCAAACTGAAAGAGGCCCAGGTTCGTATCGACAAGATCGTGCTTGGTCCTGATGGCGATATTGACGCCGAGCCCGTTGAGACTTGATTTGCTCCGTAGGATATTGATTTGAAAGATTTGAAAACAGCCCTTGGTGACAATGCCAAGGCGGTCAACCGGGTTCTCGACGACTTGCTGGTGATGAGCGGCGGGCCGGAAAGCCGTGTCGTCGAGGCCATGCGCTATACGGCGCTCAGCGGCGGCAAGCGCATTCGTCCGTTTCTGGTCACGGCGTCAGCCGATTTGTTCAACGTGAACAAAACTTCGGCGCTTCGCGTTGCGGCGGCGGTCGAAATGATCCACTGCTACTCCCTGATCCACGACGATCTGCCGGCCATGGATAACGATGATCTGCGCCGGGGCCAGCCCACATGTCATATCCAGTTTGACGAGGCGACGGCCATTCTGGCGGGCGACGCGCTGCTGACCAAGGCCTTCGAGGTTGTCGCCGGCGAGGAAACACATGACAGTTCCACGGTGCGCGCTGAGCTGACGCTCGCCCTGGCCAAGGCGTCCGGGGAAGCCGGCATGGTCGGCGGACAGATGCTTGATCTGGTGGCTGAGGACCATGAACTGAACATGCCCGAAGTCACCCGTCTCCAGCGCATGAAGACCGGCGCCCTGATCGCGGTATCCTGCGAAGCCGGCGCGATCCTGGGCAAGGCGTCTAAAAACGCCCATCACGTGCTACACGCCTATGCCCATGACATCGGCCTGGCCTTCCAAATCGCCGATGACCTGTTGGACGTGGAAGGCGACGAAAAAGAGGTCGGCAAGAAGACCGGAAAGGATGCTGCGGCCGGAAAAGCCACGTTTGTCTCCCTGCTGGGCGTCGAGAGGGCGCGCGAGCAGGCACAACTTTTGGCCGATCAGGCCGCGTCACACCTTGATATTTTTGAGGAAAAGGCCAAGTTACTTAAAGATCTAGCCCATTATGTGGTAAACAGAACGGCTTAGACGGAATATTTCAGGTCCGTTGGTCGGCTGGACAGTGTTTCCGCCACCGGCGAATTTGGGGAGAGAAAAGATCGTGGCACCGGATACTCCTACGCCGCTCCTGGACAAGGTGCGGAGCCCTTCTGATATTCGCGATTTCGACTTGGACCAGCTAAAGCAACTGGCCGGGGAATTGCGCAACGACACCGTGCGTTCGGTTTCCTTTACCGGCGGGCACCTTGGCGCGTCCTTGGGTGTTGTCGAACTCACCGTCGCCATCCACCATGTTTTCGATACCCCCAACGACCGGCTGATCTGGGACGTTGGGCACCAGTCCTATCCGCACAAAATCCTGACCGGACGGCGCGACAGGATGCGCACCCTTCGCCAAGGCGATGGACTGGCCGGGTTTACCAACCGCAGCGAAGGCGAATACGACCCCTGCGGCACAGGTCATTCCTCGACCTCGATCTCATCCGGGCGGGGTATGGCGGTTGCACGCGCCCTGGCTGGCGCCGACACCCATGTCATTTGCGTCATCGGCGACGGCTCCATGGCCGCCGGTATGGCGTATGAAGCCATGAACAACGCCGGCGCCATGGATGCCCGACTGATCGTCATCCTCAACGATAACGACATGTCCATCGCCCCGCCCGTAGGTGCGCTCAGCGCCTATCTGTCGCGTTTGATCTCATCCAAACCGTTCCGCTCGGCGCGAGATCTTGCCAAGGAAGTAGCCAAGAAATTTCCCCGTCAAATTGAAGAAGCGGCGGCCAAGGTCGATGAATACGCCCGCGGCATGATGACCGGCGGCACGCTGTTCGAGGAATTGGGCTTTTATTACGTTGGCCCGGTGGACGGCCATAATCTGGACCACCTGTTGCCGGTTTTGAAAAACCTGCGCGACGACAAGAAACGCGGCCCCGTGCTGTTGCATTGTGTGACGGAAAAGGGCCACGGCTATAAACCGGCCGAGGTGTCCCTAGACAAATACCACGGCGTTTCCAAATTCGATATCGTTACCGGCAAGCAGGAAAAACCGAAATCCAACGCGCCCAGCTATACCGGCGTGTTCGCCAAATCGCTGATCGCCGAAGCCGAGCACGACGACAAGATCGTCGCCATTACCGCGGCCATGCCGGGCGGCACCGGCATCGACAAATTCGCCGAACGCTTTCCGGAACGGAGCTTCGACGTCGGCATCGCAGAACAGCATGCCGTGACCTTTGCCGCCGGACTGGCGACGGAAGGCTACAAACCCTTTGCCGCGATTTATTCGACCTTCCTGCAGCGCGCCTATGACCAGGTGGTGCACGACGTCGCCATCCAGAGTCTGCCCGTGCGCTTCGCCATTGACCGGGCCGGCTATGTCGGTGCCGACGGCTGCACCCATGCCGGCGCCTTTGACCTGTCCTACCTGTGCACCCTTCCGGGCATGGTGGTGATGGCATGTGCCGATGAGGCCGAACTGATGCATATGACGGCGACGGCGGCGGCCATTGACGATCGTCCGTCCGCGATCCGTTATCCGCGTGGCGAGGGCGTGGGTGTCGAACTGCCGGCCCGAGGCGGCGTTCTGGAAATCGGCAAGGGTCGGATTATGCGCGAAGGCAATACCGTCGCCATCCTCAGCCTGGGCACGCGTCTCGGCGAAGCCATGAAGGCGGCCGAGGAACTGGCGGCCATGGGTCTGTCGGCTACCGTCGCTGATGCGCGCTTCGCCAAACCCCTGGACGAAGGCCTAATCCGCCGTTTGGCGCGTGCGCATGAAGTCCTGGTGACGATCGAAGAAAATGCCGCCGGCGGCTTTTCCGCCCATGTCTTGCAGTTCATGGCCAACGACGGCTTACTGGAAAACGGCCTCAAGGTGCGGGTGATGACCATGCCCGACGTCTTTATCGATCACAACAAGCCGGAAATCCAGTATGAAATGGCGGGCCTGCAATCTTCGCACATCGTCGCCAATGTCTTGGCGGCGCTGGGCCGCGCCGACGAAGTCGACCCGGCGATCCTGGCGCAACTGGCCTGAGCCCTGTCCTGGCCGGGCGTATAAGCGTGTCCAAATCTTCCAAATGCCGTCTTGACCAACTGCTCGTGGAACGCGGGCTGGCGGAAAACCGCACCCGCGCCCAAGCCCTGGTCATGGCAGGCCTGGTGTCGTCCGACACAAGGCGGCTCGATAAACCCGGCCATCAGGTCGCCTTCGACATTCCGCTCAGTGTCAAGGGACCGGAGCATCCCTGGGTGTCGAGGGGCGGCCTCAAACTGGCACATGGGCTGGAGCATTTCGATATCAATCCCGAGGACTGCATTGCTATAGACGTCGGCGCATCGACCGGCGGCTTTACCGACGTGCTGCTGAGCCATGGTGTGCAAAAGGTCTATGCCGTCGACGTCGGCCATGGGCAACTGGCCTGGAAAATCAGCCAGGACGAACGAGTCGTTGTGCTCGACAAAACCAACGCCCGCCACCTGACGAAGGATCAGGTGCCTGACCCGGTGGACTTGATCGTCTGCGACGCTAGCTTTATCGGCCTTGAGATTGTGCTGCCGGGGCCGATGGCGCTGGCCGAACCGGGGGCGCGTCTGATCGCGCTAATCAAGCCGCAGTTCGAGGTCGGAAAGAGTAATGTCGGCAAAGGCGGGATCGTCCGAGACCCGGACCTGCACGCACAAGTGACCGAGCGCATAGAAAACTGGTTCAACGCCCAGGATGGTTGGCGCGTGCTCGGCGTCACCGCCAGCCCGGTCACCGGCGCCGACGGTAACAAGGAATTCCTGATCGCTGCGGAGAAGGGGGCTAGGCCGGTTTTATTTGGGCCGGTTTAGGAGAGGTCGCCCTGCGCACCCGCACGTCTTTTTTGATCCGTTTGCCGCTGGCCTTGCGGGCTTTTTCCAGATCATGGGCGGTCTGCAGGTGCAGCCAGAATTCCTCAGTCGTGCAGAAGTACCTGGACAGGCGAAGCGCTGTGTCGGCGGTGACGGCGGCCCGGCCCTTGACGATGGCGTTGATGCGCGACACCGATACCTTTAATTCCCGAGCCAGCGCGCCCTGGGAAATGTCCTGGGGCCGGAGGAATTCCTCCAGCAAAATCCTGCCGGGATGGATGCCGGCGGGACGCGGCGTTTCGGTTTCGGGCAGCGCCGTCAGCAGGCCGTCGGGACCGCAGGGGCCAGGTTTCTTCAGCATCGGCAGGGTTTTCAGTTCTTCCGGAATGACGATCTGGGCTTCCGTCGGGCAGCCGGCTTCCTTCCACGCCTTGATGCCGCCCTCAAGGTTGATGATGCGGCTATGGCCGGTTGCCAGCAACTGCTTGGCGGCGGCGGCGGACCGCTTGCCGATGGCGCAATGCAGGACGACGATTTTTTCCGGAATTTTCGGGAACAGGTCGGAATCGAACATCGACAGCGGGCACAGCACGGAACCGGGAATGTTCTCCTGCTCGTACTCCGCCGTTTCGCGGACATCGACCAGAAGAATCTCCCCGGCGTCCAGCCAACGCTGCACCGTGCGGGCGTCGGCCTCAGGCACATCAAGGGGTTTGGAGATGGATTTCGGGGCCACCGGCTGGGTGGCCAGTTGATCTGCAAGTTGGGCGGTCATTATTGGGGAATCCTAAAAACACTGTAAATATGTGAATAACAATATATATACTGAAAAAAAATGTCAAATAATATTTAATAACATAAAAATTATGTTAAAAATGATTTTCACAAAAAAAACCAAGCCGCACGGCTAGATTCAGGTTAACGGGTTTGGGCCGTTAGAGGCCCTAAGGAAATAAAAATAAGAAACTCAGGCGAGGGCCGGTTCCACCGGCAACCCGGCCTGCAACCAGGCGGCCAGCCCGCCGGTCAGGTTGTAGGCTTCTTCCAGGATACTGTTGGCGATCAGGTATTGCGTCACCTGTACCGAACGGTGGCCGTGGGCACAGATGAAAACGATCTTCTTGCCGCTGTCCGTCGGCAGAGAGGTTGGGTCGAAGGCAGACATCGGCACGTGAACGGCGCCATCGACGGAGGACTGGGAAACTTCATTGTGTTCGCGCACGTCAACGATAACGGCTTCGCCATCAGCGGCCCATTGGTGCGCGGTTACGGCGTCGACTTCGCTATACCCTTGCATGATATTTTGTTCCTTCTTGTGTCTTTGGGAATGCGTTACCGGTGAATATGGGTGCACATCGGCGGATGTCATCCCCATCGGCAGTATTTTTTTGAGTTTTGTTTAGCGGTCCAGGGCGTGGCATTCGGGGTTGGGCATCATGTCGAGGCCGTGCGCCATGCGGTTGGTGTAGTTGAAAAAGGCTGTGACGTCGGTGATGTCGAAAATGTCCTGGTCGCTGAAACCCACATCCGTCAGCCCCTTGCGGTCGTCGTCGCCGATCTCAAACGGGGTCTTGGTCAGCTTCCAGGCGTGATCGAGCATGGCGCGGTGGCGGGGCTCCAGTTCGGCGACTCGGTAATTGGTTACCAGCATTTCGCCCAGTTGCGGATCGCCGGACAACTTGCGAACCGCTTGGCCGTGCGCAATCAGGCAGTAATAGCAGCGGTTGGCCGAGGACACGACAACGGCGATCATCTCGCGTTCCAACTTGGAAAGTGCGCAAGACTCTTCGTCCAGCATGAGCTGGTTGTAAAAAGCCGTGAAGGTGCGGAACTTTTCGACATTGACTGAAAAGGCGCTAAGCACATTCGGCACCATGCCCAGTTTTTCCTCGCAGATGGCGAAGTACTTTTTGATGTCGTCCGGCAGATCGTCCGGATCCGGCACCTTTGGCAGCTTGATGATGTGGTCGGGCTGCGGCATGACGGAGAGACCTAACCGCACTGCGCGCGGTGGCGCAGCAGGTGGTCGGCCAGCACGCAGGCCACCATGGCTTCGCCGATGGGCACGGCACGGATGCCGACGCAGGGGTCGTGGCGGCCCTTGGTTGAAACCTCGACGTCGTGACCGGTCGCATCGACGGAGCGTTTCGGTTTCAGGATCGAACTGGTCGGCTTGACGGCGAAGCTGGCGACAATGTCCTGTCCGGTGGAAATGCCGCCGAGGATGCCGCCGGCGTTGTTGGACAGGAACGTCACGTCGTCGCCGTCCATCCGCATCTCGTCGGCGTTTTCCTCGCCCGAAAGCATGGCTGCGTCGAACCCGGCGCCGATCTCGACACCCTTGACGGCGGGAATGCCCATCAACGCGCCGGCCAGGTCGGCATCCAGCTTGGCATAGATCGGCGCGCCCAGCCCGGCAGGGATGCCCGAGGCTATGACCTCGACCACGGCGCCGATCGACGAGCCGTCCTTGCGGACCTTGTCGAGTATGGCTTCGAACGCCGGAACCGAGTCCGCATCGGGGGAAAAAAAGGGGTTGTTGTCGACTTCCGCCCAGTCCCAGTTGTTGCGGTTGATGGCGGTATCGCCGATTTTGACCAGCGCGCCCCGGATCGAGACGTCTTCGCCCAGAATATTTTCGAGAACCTTGCGCGCGATGGCGCCGGCGGCAACCCGCATGGCGGTTTCGCGCGCCGACGATCGCCCGCCGCCGCGATAGTCGCGCACCCCGTATTTGCGCGCATAGGTAAAATCGGCGTGGCCGGGACGGAAGCGGTCCTTGATCTCGTCATAATCCTTGGAGCGGGTATCCTGGTTTTCGACCAAAAGCCCGATCGGTGCGCCCGTGGTCACGCCTTCGAACACGCCGGACAGGATTTTGACCGTGTCCGGTTCCTTGCGCTGGGTGGTGTATTTGCTCTGCCCCGGACGGCGTTTGTCCATGTGGACCTGGATATCGGCCTCGGTGAGCGGAATGCCGGGCGGCGTACCGTCGACGACGCAGCCGATAGCGGAGCCGTGGCTTTCGCCGAAGGTGGTAAAACGAAACAGGTGACCGAAAGTATTGGCGCTCATGATGCGGCTACTTTAGTCGAGCACGACGGGGAAGGCTAGACGACTGAAATATCGGGAGCATCCACGGCCTTCATGCCGACGATGTTGTAGCCGCAATCGACATGGTGGGTTTCGCCGGTGACGCCACTGGACAGGTCGGACAACAGATACACCCCGGCGCCGCCGATATCGTCCTGGTTGACGTTGCGCCTGAGCGGGGAATTGTATTCGTTCCATTTCAGGATATAGCGGAAATCCCCGATTCCCGACGCAGCCAGGGTCTTCATGGGGCCGGCGGATATGGAATTGACGCGGATGTTTTCCTTGCCCAAATCTTCCGCCAGATAGCGCACACTGGTTTCCAGCGCAGCTTTTGCCACGCCCATGACGTTGTAATGGGGCATGACGCGCTCTGCGCCGAAATAGGTCAGCGTCACCAGGCTGCCGCCATCGGTCATTAGCGTTCGCGCGCGCTGGCAAACGGCGGTGAAGGAAAAGCATGAAATATTCATGGTCGTGGCGAAGTTTTCCGGAGACGTATCGATGTACTGGCCTTTCAGTTCTTCCTTGTCGGAAAAAGCGATGGCGTGGACCAGAAAGTCCAGCTTGCCCCAGCGCTCCCTGATATCGGCGAACACCTTGTCGACGGAGTCCGTATCGGTGACGTCGCAGGGCAGGACGAAATCGGACCCGACGGATTCGGCCAGGGGCTCCACCCGTTTTTTCAGGGCATCCCCCTGATAGGTGAAGGCCAGTTCCGCGCCCTGTCCGTGAACCGCGTTGGCGATCCCCCAGGCGATGGAACGGTCGTTGGCGACGCCCATGATCAGGCCTTTTTTGCCAGCCATCAGTTGTCCGGTTTGAGTCATTTTTTCTTTGTCTTTCTTTTCGTTCCGGCCCGTTCACCTCCCGAGGAGGCATCAAAATTGGATAACGGGCTTCATTTTATTGGTGTCTGAATTTACACAAATGCAGGCAAAAGGCAAAAGCCGCACGATCACGTTTGGTTACGGATTGTAACGGCCTTTCGGTAGGGAAAACGAGGCTCGTCATAGCGGCGGCGCGGTTTATTTGGCGGCTTTTTTCGCATCCTTGCCGCGAACCTCATAAGAATGTTCGGATGTCCATTTTTCGAGAAACCGGATCAGGGATTTATCCGGCTTTTTCGGCAGGACAACCCTCAGGTGTACGAATTGATCGCCCTTGGAAGTGGAGTTCGTTTCGCCGGCGATCCCCTTTCCCTTGAGCCGAAGCTGGGTTCCCGTATTGGAACCCTTGGGAACGGTCATGGAAACCTTGCCGTCGATCGTCGGCACGTCGATTTTCCCTCCCAATACGGCTTCGCTCAGGGTCACGGGCACGTCCACATGAAGATGGTTCTTTTCACGGCGGAAGACCGGATCGGGATCGATGAAGATTTCCACATAGGCATCGCCATCGGCGCCGCCGCCGATCCCGGACATGCCTTGTCCCCTGAGACGCAGGACGCGTCCTTCTTCCGTGCCCGGCGGGATGGTCACCTTGATTCGCTTGCCGCTGGCCATTGAAATATGGCGCACGCCGCCTTTTACGGCCTCCATGAAGTCGATATGCAGGGTGTAATCCACATCCGCGCCCTTGATCTTCAGGCCGGCTGTTTTATTGCGTTTGCTTTGGTGCGCACTCTTTTTTGGGGCCGTGGTGGTTTTTTGGGAATTGGTTTGCCGAGACGCGGATTGACGGGGCGGGCGTTTGGTTCCGTCGCCGCTGATTTCTCCCCGGTCAAAAAGCGCGCGGCGCTTGGGATCGGACAACAATTCGTAAGCCGCCGACAGGGCTTTGAATTCATCTTCCGCCCACGGGTTGTCGGGATCACTGTCGGGATGACACTCGCGCGCCAGCTTGTGAAAAGCTTTTTTCAGCTCCGGGCCTGTGGCGCCACTTTGCACGCCGAGGATTTCATAGGGGTCAATCATGCTTCGGCGACTATGGCACAGCTTCAAGCCCTGCTCCAGAACCAGTCAAGGAGCGCCGGGAAAGGCTTACTGGACGATCTGCCAGGTGCCGTCGGCCTGCCGGCAGGCCCGGCCGGTACCGGTTTCCTGCTTGCCGTCGACATAGATGGTGGTTTCGAAGTCGCGGCAGTTCCGTCCGTCTGACTGCGCATAGGTGCGGGTTGGCGTGAAGGTGCCGGAATTGCCCGAATCCGGATTGCGCCAGGCACGGGCCTGTCCGACCTGGGCGTATTCAAGACCATCCTGTGCTGTCCGCTGGGCGTAAGCCCGGTCCGCCTTGTCCAGGGATGCGCCGAGTTCGCTGCCGGCCCAGGCTCCGGCCAGCGCACCGACGGCAATGGCCGCCATCTGGCCCTTGCCGCTGCCGACCTGTGAGCCGAGCAGGGCACCGAGACCGGCGCCCAAGAGGGTGCCGCCGGTCTGCTTCGGGTTATCCTGCATCGTCTGGCAGGCAATGAGAGGCACGCTCAGCACAAGGGCTGCGGAAATTCGGGAAAGGCTTTTTAAAACAGTCATTTCTTTAACCTCTGGTTCTATGGAACCGTAACGAAACTGAGCGGAACCATGCATGCGTCCGATCATCCTCGCCACATTCATTGTTGCCATATATTATGACAGAAATTAGGACATCTTTAAATTCGTTTGGACACTAAGGGTGAGTCCTTAATAACTCGTTGAAACAAAAATTGGCTGTGATGAACATCACCGAAACAGAAGATCCGATAGCACTTTTCAAGGAATGGCTGGGCGAAGCCGAAGCCCAGGAACCGTTCAATCCCAACGCCATGGCTTTGGCGACGGCGACGCCCGATGGCTGCCCGTCGGTGCGCATGGTGTTGCTGAAGGCTGTCGATGAGCGGGGGTTTGTCTTTTACACCAATGCGGAAAGCCGCAAGGGCCGGGACATCGATGCCAACGCACAGGCCTCGCTATGTTTTTACTGGAAGTCGCTGCGCCGTCAGGTCCGTGTCGATGGCGCCGTGACGCCCGTCAGCGAGGACGAGGCCGACGCTTATTTCAATTCCCGCGACCGGGGCGCGCGCATCGGCGCCTGGGCGTCGGCGCAATCGCGGCCCATGGAAGGGCGCTTCGATCTTGAAAAAAGTGTCGCCAAGTACGCCGCGAAATTCAACATCGGCGCGGTGCCCCGGCCGGACTACTGGCGCGGCTATCGGGTTGCTGCGGAATCAATAGAATTCTGGGTCGAACGCAAATCCCGGCTGCATGACCGCTGGGTATATCGTGCCAACGAAGGCAGCGAAGAAGAAGGCTGGACCATGGAACGCCTGTTCCCCTAGAAGGCTCAAAAAAGGCTGAAAACCATGCCCGAAATGACTGCAGAGTCCGGACGCCTGATGAAGACCGCCACCTACGCCTCGGTGTTGGTGGCTGGCGTCCTGATTGCTGCCAAGTTCGCCGCCTGGGTGATGACGGGATCGGTCAGCATGCTTTCGACTTTGATCGATTCCCTTCTCGATGCGGCGGCGTCCGTGCTGAACATGATCGCCGTTCATCATGCCCTGGTTCCCGCCGACAAGGAGCATCGCTTCGGGCACGGCAAAGCCGAGGCGCTATCCGCCCTGGCCCAGGCCGCCTTCATCAGCGGGTCGGCGATTTTCCTGCTGGCCGAGGCGGCGGAACGCCTGATTAAACCGAAGGCCATCGAAAACACCGAAATCGGCTATGGGGTCATGGCGCTGGCCATTGTGCTGACGTTGTGTCTGGTGGCGTACCAGCGCTACGTGGTCGAAAAAACCGGCTCGGTCGCCATCGCTGCGGATTCCGCGCATTACAAGATGGACGTTCTGGTCAATATCAGCGTCGTCGTTTCGCTGGCGCTGTCCAGCGGTTTCGGTTTGGGCTGGGCCGATCCGGTGTTCGCGCTGGGCATCGCCGCCTACATCCTGTGGGGCGCATGGGGTATCGGCATTCAGGCCTATCATATGCTGATGGACCGGGAATTGCCGGACAGTGAACGAAAGACCATAGAAAATATCGCCCTGGAACATCCAGAGGTCGAAGGGGTGCATGACCTTCGCACCCGGTCTTCGGGCACCCGCGTGTTTATTCAAATGCATCTGGAAATGGACGGGGGCATGACGCTCGATGCGGCGCATGACATCTCTGACGCCGTTGAGGCCAAAATCCAAAACGCTTACCCCCGTGCGGAAGTCCTGATTCATGGAGACCCGGCCGGACTCGCCGAAGATCAAGACGTTTTCCAATGAGCTTTGCCAGCGAAGGCCAGGAAGATGCCATACGCCTGCTGTCCTACCCGGCCACCTTCGGCGCCGGCACGGAGCAGGTGGAGCGTGTGGAGACTCATGTCTCCCTGGTGTTTCTGGGCCGGGACCGGGTGTTCAAGCTGAAACGCGCCGTCGTCTTTCCCTATCTGGATTTTTCGACCCTGGAAAACCGCCGCTTGGCCTGTGAGGCGGAAGTCCGCATCAACCGGCGCACCGCGCCTGACATTTACCGTGGCGTGGCGGCGATCGTCCGCAAACCGGATGGAACCCTGAGCCTCAATGCAGATGGGACGGGTGGAGAGGTTATCGAGTGGGTGGTCGATATGGTCCGCTTCGATCAGGACACCCTGTTCGACCGGCTGGCGCAGGGCGAAAAACTGGACCGCCGCCTGATGGAAGACCTGGCCGACACCATCGCCGATTTCCATGGACAAGCTGAAATTCGCAAAGCATCGGACGCCGGCGGCCGCAACGGCATCGGCATGATCCTGAAAAGCAACGATGCCTGTTTTGCTCAATCCACCTCGAACATTCTCGACCGGGGAGAGAGCAAGGCCCTGACCCGACAGTCGCTGGAGCTGCTCGATACCATCGGGCCGCTTTTAGACCGGCGGCGCGAGGCCGGACGGGTGCGGCTTTGTCACGGCGATCTGCATCTGCGCAACATCTGCCTGTTTGCCGGCAAGCCGACCCTGTTCGATGCCATCGAATTCAACGATGCCTTTACCACCATTGACGTGTTGTACGACCTGGCGTTTCTGTTGATGGACCTGAACCACCGGGGCTTAGGCCGTCTATCGAGCATCCTGTTCAATCGCTATTTCGACCTGACCGGCGAAGGGTCTGAAGACTTGGGCGGCTTAAAGGCCATGCGTCTCTTCGTCTCCATGCGCGCCGCCATCCGAGCGCATGTGGACATGGCGCAGGCGGAAATCCTGAGCGACCGGGGTCAGGCCGAACGCCGGGCCGGGGAGGCGGCGGAGTATCTGAAAATGGCAGGGGATGCCCTGACGCCGCCGGTCCCGCGGCTGATCGCCGTCGGTGGTCTTTCGGGCAGCGGTAAATCGCGCATGGCGCGGGAACTTGCGCCTCATATCGGGACCATGCCATCGGGGGCGATGTTGGGCGCGCGGGTGGTGCGCAGCGATTCCACCCGCAAGCGCCTGGCCGGGGCGGCACTGACCGACCGGCTGGGGCCGGACGGCTACAGCGCCGATATGACCGAACGCACCTACCGGGCCGTTTTTGAGGAAGTCGCCGCCGGGCTGCGGGCCGGGGTTCCGGTGATCGCCGATGCCGTCTTCGCCAGGCCTGACCAACGCCGGGAAGTCGCCGAGATCGCCAGGGCCCAGGGCGTGTCCTTTACCGGTCTCTGGCTGAAAGCAACGCCTGAGGTCATGGCCGACCGGGTGACCAAGCGCAAACGCAACGTGTCCGACGCCGACGCCGGGGTTTTGCAATCGCAACTGGATTACGACCTGGGCGAAATGGAATGGCAAACCATCGACAGTTCCGGGTCCCGGGAAGACACCTTGAAGGCCGGTTTGGAAGTCGTCATAGATTGACGGGGTGAGATTAACCGGAGTCATATCGTCCGGTTTTGTTGTAGACTATGAATAATGAACAAGAGGGGGAAGGAAGACGCCATGAGCATTCGGACAATACTGGTTCCACTTGCCGGGTCGGAAGATGTGACGCCGGTCATGGAGATGGGTCTGACGCTTGGCCGGGACCTGGGCGCGCATGTCGATGTCCTGCATATCCAGTCCGATCCCAAGGATACCATTCCGCTTCTCGGCGAAGGCATGTCGGTGTCGATGATCGAAGACATGATCCAGATGGCCGAAAAGGAAGGCGGCGAAAGAGCGTCGGATGGCCGCCGGACCTATGACGAGCTGGTCTCCAAACTTTCCATCACGGTCAGTGACGATCCGACCTCGCAAGGACCCTCGACATCGTGGGGCCAGGAGGTCGGCCGCAACGATGAAGTGACCGCCCGGCGCGGCCGTCTTGCGGATCTGATCGTCGTCGCCCGCCCGACGGAATCGTCCGACGTTCTGGCCACCCTGACCCTGAACGCCGCGCTGTTCGATTCCGGACGTCCGGTTCTGGTCGCGCCACCCGCCGGCGGGGGTTCCGCCAAAGCGTTGACGCCGGGTGGACATGTGGCGATTTCCTGGAACGGCAGCGCCCAGTCGGCGCGCGCCGTCAGTTCCGCCATGGGCCTGATCGCCAAGGCGGAAAAGGTCTCGGTGTTTACCGCCGCCAGCGACGTGACTTCGGCGTCCCGTGCGCCGGAACTGGCAACGTATTTGGAGTGGCACGGGATTGTTCCCGACACCCGGACCTTTACCATCGATGGCGGCCAGGCTATCGGCGGGGCCCTGCTGGACCCATGCGGTAAAAAAGGCGGGGGCCGCCTTGTCCTGGGTGCTTTTAAGCCCAGCCGGGTTTCGGCGTTTATCCCGGGTGGGGGGGGGCGGCCCGGTCTTTAGACAGCCCCCCCGCCCCCGTTTCTTTCGCCTTTGAGGGAGTGACTATAAAACCCCCTCCCCGACGCCTCGCCGTACCCCCCCCCCCCTC
>JACNJX010000042.1 GCA_014382345.1 Alphaproteobacteria bacterium | reverse complement strand
GGTTGAAAAAAAACGACTTATCCACACAATATGTTGTGTGCCTATTGCCCTAATTTCATAAATATTGTTATTGTCCCTAGATATTGTGAATCCTGTTTTTGACCACACAACAAGGAGGCTTCGACCGTAAAACGCAGGCAAGTTCTGGGGTTGCCCGACGTTTGAGCGCCGAAAAAACAAATCATGTCAGAAGAATGGACACCTACACGCATCAGCATCCTCATCGCTCTTTGGAACGAGGGCCTGACCACCAGCGTCATCGGTGATAGGCTCGGCGTAACCAAGAACGCCGTCGTCGGCAAGGTCCACCGGCTGGGCCTGCCGAAACGGGGTTCCCCCATCCGCCAGAAGCCCAAGCCCGCCAAGGTCATCAGCCTGGAGGCGCTCCGCCCCGGCATGTGCAGCTGGCCCGATGGCGAACCGGGTATGGAGGATTTCCGGTTTTGCGGCGATCCCGTGGAGCAGGACAAGCCCTATTGCGCGCACCACTGTGAGCGGGCCTACGTCAAGAACGTCAAGGACAAGAGGACCGCGGCCGCCTGACGCGGCGGCGTTTTCGCAATTCGTCCCTGCGGTGAACAGGGCCGGCCGGCGGTTGCCGTTCCGGCCCTTTTCGGTGTTCCTGCTTGACCTTGGAAATGCGCTTGGCTTTTATCGGCGGGACACCAATGCTCAGACATAATAAAGGACACGTAATTATGAGTGCAGAAAATTGGACGGTTTACCTGTCCGGCGAAATCCATACCGACTGGCGCGACCAGATCGCAGCCGGCGCCGCCAAGGCAGGCCTGCATGTAAAATTCCTGAGCCCCGTCACCGACCACGCGTCGAGCGACGATTGCGGCGTTGATATTCTGGGCTCCGAAGACAGTGGTTACTGGAAAGACCACAAGGGCGCGCAGGTCAACGCCATCCGCACCCGCACCTTGATCGAAAAATCCGACGTGGTCGTGGTCCGGTTCGGCGACAAGTACAAACAATGGAACGCCGCATTCGATGCCGGATTTGCCGCCGCCCTGGGCAAGCCCATCATTACCCTGCACGACCCGGACCTGACGCACCCCCTGAAAGAAGTCGATGGCGCCGCCCTCGCCGTCGCCCAAACGCCCGAACAGGTGGTAAGATTGCTGACCTACGTAATCGAAGGCACGCTCTAACCCTTTAAACAGCAGGACCGCCATCATGGACGCCCACGCCGACCGGCAGACTCTGTTTCCCAGGATCGAGCCCTATGGGAAAGGCATGCTGGCGCTGGGCGATGGGCACGAGATGTATTGGGAGCAGTCGGGAAACCCGGACGGGCGGCCCGTGGTGTTCCTGCACGGCGGCCCCGGCGCCGGCGCCAACCCGGCCCATCGCCGTTTTTTCGACCCCCGCTTCTACCGCATTATCATTTTCGATCAGCGCGGCGCAGGGCGCTCGACCCCCGCCGCCGAGCTGTCGGGCAACACCACCGAACACCTGATCGGGGACATAGAAGCCCTGCGCAGGCATCTTGAGGTCGACCGCTGGCTGGTTTTCGGCGGTTCCTGGGGATCGACCCTGGCGCTGGCCTACGGAATCCGGCATCCGGAACGCTGTGCCGGGTTCATCCTGCGCGGCATTTTCCTCGGCGACACCCGGGAGCTGGACTGGTTTCTCAAAGGCATGCGCACGGTTTTTCCGGAAGCCTGGAAAGCGTTTTCGGACTTTCTCAGCGATGACGAACGCGGCGATATTGCCGAGGCCTATTTCAATCGCCTGAACGATCCCGACCCGGCGGTTCACCTGCCCGCCGCGGAAGCCTGGAACCGCTATGAGGGGGCGTGCTCGACGCTGCGGGTGAATTTTGCCGAAGCCCCGCCGCCCAGCGGCGGCGCCACGGCCCAGGCCCTGGGCCCGGCCCGCATCGAGGCCCATTATTTCCGAAACGCCATGTTCCTGGAAGACGGGTATCTGCTGAACAACATCGGCGCGGTGCGGGACATCCCCGCCGTACTCGTCCAGGGCCGCTATGACATGATCTGCCCCATCATAACGGCGGACAAACTGGCAGCCGCGTGGGACGCCGCCGAATATGTGATCGTGCCCGATGCCGGCCATTCGGCCATGGAACCGGGCATCATGGAGTCGCTCATCAGGGCGACGGAAGATTTCAAGGGGCGCCTGCTCCCGGAATAAACGTAATTTCTTGAATCTGAACACAATATCCCTAAGATGCGAAAAGCCTAGGTTTTTCGGAAGGGGATCGCGGGGACGTGTTCGGCCGCTTTGCAATATCAGGTTTTTTGGCGGGGTTTCTGGCATTTGCCGGAGCCGTGGCAGCCGTGGGTACGGCTGGTCAGGCGCGTGCCGAGGACCCGGCATTCCTGAGCTTCGGCGTCGGCGCCTTTGATTTCAACCGCCAGAAAGACGACGGGGTCGAATTCCGGCTCGATTACCGTTCCGATTACAAATTCTGGGTCTTCAAGCCGTTCGTGACCGGAGCCGCCGCGTCCAACGGCATGACCTTTTTAGGCGCCGGCGTCCTGATCGATGTCTATTTCGGCAACCGTTTCGTCGTTACGCCCAGTTTCGCGCCGACATGGTGGCGGGGAAAGACCGACGACCTGGACCTGGGGCACGCCTTGGAATTCCGCTCGCAACTGGAATTCGCCTACCGCTTCGATGACCGCTCCAGGCTTGGCCTCGCCATTTCCCATTCCTCCAATGCATCGCTCGGCGACACCAATCCGGGCACGGAAACGCTGCTGGTCAATTACTCCTACCCGCTCGGCAAGATGTTCGGGCGTTAGGGCAAATCCCGAGCGGATGCTTTCATCCGCGACGACGAATTTGCGGAAAAATAAGCAAAGCCCCGCCCTCAAGAAGACGGCTTAAAGAAAATCCCCCGGACGGAGGCCGTGCCCTCTATTCCGACATCGTCGCTGTCGGAACTAATCAATATGTGGGAAACCATCGCGGGCACATCACCGAAAATTTTCCGGTAATCCTCAAGGACGTTAACCCGTTCCATCATCCAAATGCCGGGCGCATCCTTGTGGTTGCGCACGATCTTGATCGCACCGGTCGAGCCGAAATAAGGGCTTTCCTGTAAGGCGCCCCGCCGGCCGTTGCCGCCCCAGACATAGGAAATGACCCGCCCCGGCGCATCCTCGCCCTTCGCCCATTCGACGATAGGGCGTAACATTTTTTCGCCGAAGCTGGCCGTTTCCGGGTTATAGGGAAAGGTTACGTACACGGCAACAGCGCGATCATCCTGCCCCTTTTCAAAAAGATTGGACTCGGGCGCGGGGCGGTCGATCATCCATTCCCATGACAGCACCGGTCGATCTTGAAGCCGGACGGGAAACCTTTTCCCGATCATGGAAACACTGTTCATGGTTTTAACCCGGATGCAGCCGTCCCCGCAGGAATGAAAGGTATTCGGGATTTTGTCGTCGAAGCGAATTTCCTCCCAGCCGCTCCGGGCCAGGACAGGGTCCAGAAGCAGTCCGCCGGCATTGGCGAAGACGCCGCCGCCCAAACCGATCCCCAGGGCTACCATCGCCAGTGCATGATGAAGTTTTCCAGTCACCGAACTGATCTCCAGAAAATTCCCGTCTTTTATAACAGTGAAAATTTCGGCCCGTAATCCGGCGGGGCTTTTTCTTTTGAATAAGTGTATTTCACCATTCCAAAGCCGAAGTTGATCGTTTCATCATCCGAAGAACAGGGGATCATGACCGTTTCTATCGGCGTATGCTTGTCGATGAAATCGTCGTGATAGCGCTCAATGCGCAGCGTGTAACAGGGGCGCTTTTGCAGATACACCTGATGCTAGGAATCCTCGATCAATTCTTTTTTGTGTTCCCCCGGATAGATTTTTTCGAAATCCAGGCCGGTAATGTTGCGCCCGAAATGCGCATCGATTTTCGTTCCCGAGAAATGAACAATCAACCCGTCTTCAAGCCCGTTCTGAAAATCCAAAACCCAGACGTTCGGCACCAGACGGGGGATTTTCATCAAATCCATCGCCTTGTAATCCGGAAACCTCAACTCACCGGGCTGCGAAGCCAAGAAATCGGCAAACGCCAGGATATCCTCGTCCTGGGCAAGGTCCTTAAATTTTTCCATATCAATCAAAAGGCCTATCCCCCTCTACCCATATGATCGAAAGCCACAAAAAAAATGCCTGATTATTAGGCCTTTGGCAAACCATTGGCCTGAGACCATGCCGCAGACAAAGCGCCCTATCGCTTGTTGCCTGTCCTTGAAAATGATAATTCTTGCCGCGGAAGCGGGTACGGTCCCGTAGTTCAGTTGGATAGAACGCCAGATTCCTAATCTGGAGGTCACAGGTTCGAATCCTGTCGGGATCACCAGCTTCCGAAACCCGGCCGGCCAGGTATACCCATTCCGCCGTCTCTCCCCAGGTCACCCTTCATTTTCGTCTTCCTCGACCGTCCAGATTTTGGCATGCAAGCCCTCTTCCGGTTTCGGAAACACCCGGATGCGTTCAGAAATGCCATCGTCGGTAAATTCCCGTTCTATCCCAAGCATGGTGCCAATGGGATGATCGCAAAGGCCCGCCGTATACTCCGTTTCCCCGCGCGCCGCATTGCGGGCGCTTTCCAGGTTGGGCGCACCGAAATGCTCCACCAAATATTCCGCCAAGACGGAAACCACGGCTTCATGCTCCTGTTCGGACATTTCCACCACTTCGATAAAGGTTGCGCGGCCGAAACTGGCGGTCCCGAGCCAGCCGTTTCGAAATGCCAGCCGTTCCTTGTTGGACATGGCCTCCGGATCGGAATGCGCAAAGGCGGACGTTCCCGTCACGGCCCATTCACCGGCGTCCGCCGCCTCGGGAAAGGCATTGGCATCGGAGGCGTCAAAGCGGACGGTGCGGGGAAATTTCATTTTCATATCCATGTTTCCTGAACCCGGCTCCATCCATACCCCGAGCGAACCCCATCCGCCAGAGGCTTTGCCTCGGAAAGGAAAAGCGTTTAATTGTTTTGCTCCATTACGCAAGGGAGCCACGACATTGCAAACCCGCCCCCAACCCAAACCCGTCCTGACGGTTTTCCCGGTTATCGTGGCGTTCTTCGCCGTCTTGTGGGTACAGCCCCCGGCCCCCGTTCACGCAGAGCCGTTTTCCCCGGACATTTTGAAATCCGTCGTCAGCGTCCTGCCCCAGTGGCCGGGATACGGCAACGGCAACAACAAAGGCCGGCCGAAAAATCCGGAAGGCACCGCCGTCGCCGTTTTGCCGGGCGGGCATCTGGCGACAAACCTTCATGTCATCGGCCGGGCGGAAACAATCAAAATCCGCATGGCCGACGGACGAATCCTTCCCGCAAGCATCATCGGCCGCGATCCGCGCACGGACCTGGCCCTGATCAAGGCCGCCATCGACCTGCCGGTTCCGCCATTCGGGCCGGAACCGGGCTTGGGCGCGCGCGTCTGCGCCATCGGCAATCAGTTCGGGCTTGGCCTGTCGGTCACCTGTGGCGTCGCCTCGGCGCTGCACCGCACGGGCACCGGGTTTAACCCGATCGAGGATTTTCTCCAGACCGATGCGGTGGTCAATCCGGGCGGGTCGGGCGGTGCTTTGATCGACGGCAAGGGTCGCCTGATCGGCCTGGTCTCGGCCATTTTCACCAAGGACAGCGACGCCAACATCGGGGTGAACTTCGCATCCTCCCTGAAACTTGTGCTTCGGGTCGTCCGCGACCTGAAGGAGCACGGAAAGGTTCTGTATGGAAAATCCGGGGTCACGGTGCGGCCATTGAGCGAACCCGAACGCGCCACCCTGTCCGGCGCCGCTGTGGTCCGCCTGGCCCCCGAGGGCGCCGGTATGAAAGCGGGGCTAAAGGTGGGGGATATTCTGACCAGGATCGGGGACCGGGCGATCCGCCAAACCAGCGACGTGCCCGGCGCGCTTCATTTGCATTCGCCGGGCGAACCCATTCCCGTCACCTATCTGCGCGGCGGACAGGAAAAGACGACAACCCTGGAAATGCTCTAGAAACGCTTTTGTATCAGGTGATCGAGCGCCAGCGGGCCGGGACCGCGGCCGATGATATACAAAAGCGCCATCGCCCAAAGGATATGCACCGACCACGCCGACGGGTAGACGAACAGCTGAATGACGACGGTCATGCCCAGCAGTGCCAGGGCGCTGAACCGCGACGCCAGCCCGATAACCAAAAGGATTGGAAACAAGTGCTCGGCAATGGTCGCCATGGTGGCCGCCAACTCCGGCGGCAGGAGCGGCACGTTATATTCATTCTCGAACAGGAAAAAGGTCGAATCCTTGATCGAAAACCCATCCACCTTGGTCCGTCCGGACTTCCAGAAAACCGTAGCGACGCTGATACGGGCGACGGCGGCAAGCAGCCAGTGCGGCGTGGCGTCGAACAGTCCGATCAAACGGCGAACGAGACCCCGGACTTTATTGGCCGCTCCCGGTTCGGACGCGGAAACAGTCGTGTCGCTCATGGGACTACCCCTCAGTCAATTGAAAACCTGTAAAAGCGCCGAAAACCAGAAGGTCCGCCAGCGTCTGCTGAGGATCCCACCCGTCTCCGGCAGCCGTAAAAGCGCGTCCCAAAGGCTCACCCACGATCAGGCGGGAAACGAAATCAAAGGCCTCGTGGGATAATTCCATAGTCTCGATGCTCTCTCCCGGACGGGCGACAAGCAGGCGCGCCGCCCTGTCTGGTATATCAAAGGCCGACACGTCGAATACCTGATCCTTTTCGCAATTTTTCTGGTGCGCGGCCCAGATGGCGTCGACCGGAAAGACCGAGGCCACCAGCCGGACGGACGGATGGAATTCAAAACAAAGAACGGCCAAGTGCTCCTCTGGAACGGCTTTCAAGGCCGAAGCCGCAAGCGGTTCGGCTTCCGGTGCGGACAGCGCCTGATGCCGGGCCAGTTCCAGTTCCGCCACGCCGGACAGGTATGGCACGGACTCCGCCGCTTCGAAGGCGGCCAGAAAATCTGGGAAATCGCCGCCGTATTCCGCCAGCACCGGCGATGCCGGCGGGTGGGATTTGACAAATTCCTGTGCCGCGTGGGCGAAGAACGCGTCCCCCACCAGCATTTTCACGACCGGATACAAATCGCCCAGGACGCCCGCCAATCCGGCGAACACGTTGTTGCGGTATACGGCAAGCCCGGCGGCAACGGGAATGCCGCCCATGGCGAAGCCTTCTTCCGGCAATACTTCGTCCGCCGACCACAGGGCCTTGACGAACCCGGTTTGAAATTCATGCAGCGTGCTCATGAGACCCCGACAGAAGGACTTGTTGCAACAGGGCTTTGGCTTTATCGGCCTCCGCCAACAGGGTGCCCAGGGACGGCACGTCGGTATCCCATTCCACCAGTGTCGGCACCGGACCCAGCCGCTTTAACGCCAAGCGGTACAAATCCCATACGTCGTCGGCCACGGGACCGCCGTGATCGTCGATCAGGATGGTACCCGCCGGGCCGCTTTCGGTCTTGTGACCGGCGAGGTGAATTTCCCCGACGGAGCCTTTCTCGATTCCCGCCAGATACGCCATGGCGTCGAGGCCGGTATTGTTTGCGCTGACGTAGACGTTGTTGATGTCCAGTAATATGCCGCAACCGGTCTTCCAGGTCAGGGCGGCGAGGAAATCGGTTTCGTTCATGGCAACGACCTCGTCCTTCGACACTTTGGGGCACAGATAGAGGGACGGGTTTTCGATCAGGATGGCCCGGCCCAAAACATCCTGGACCCTGGAAACATTGTCGCTCACCACGCCGAGCACTTCTTGCGTGTACGGCAAAGGCAGAAGATCGGGCAGGCAGACACCGCCCGTCCGCGACCAGGACAGATGATCGGAAACCAGCCTTGGCTGAACGTCTTCGACCAGACGCTTGAGCCGGCCGAGATGAACGCTATCGACGGGACCGGGCGAGCCTAAGGACAAACCCACCGCGTGCAGGGAAAGGGGATAGCGGTCCCCCGCGTCCCGCAGGCCCTGAACCATAGGGCCGCCGCCCTGCATATAGTTTTCCGGATGCGCCTCGAAAAAGCCGACATCCGGGCGGGTCTCCAGAATCGCGTCGAAATGGACCGGCTTGAGGCTGATCCCAACGGATTTGGATAATTGATCATCCCCGGGAGCACGCCCCGGGGATGATTCATTTCGACCGACTGTCGTCAATTTAGTTACCTCAGCCCTTCGGCTTCGGCGCGGCATTTCCGGCATGTTCTTTCAGCGTGCCGCCCATTTTGATGCAGGTTCCGCCGGGCACCAGCTTCCAGGCGTTGCCCTGGTAATCGACGGTGGAGGTTCCGGCGCACGACGTGCCCGGACCGGCGGCGCAGTCGTTTTGGCCCTTCAAGGCGACACCGAAACATTTTTCGGATTTCTTCTTTTCCTTGGCCACGGCATCGGCGGTGGTGATGGCGCCGGTCATCGCCGTTGCGAGGACAGCCGCCGACAGGAGGGTAAGGGTGCTTTTCATACTTCGTCTTCCTTTTTCTCTAAAGCCCCGGTCAGGGGGGGTGAATGCCTTTTCAACATAAGAATTCCGGCCGGCAACCAAAAGACACAACCCCTCACCCTCCATCAAAATCCCGTGACCGGGATTCACGCGCCGGGACACCATGCCTAAACACCTCACGCGTACGTGAACGCAGTTTATTTGAGATTTTTTTTTACCCCGCTAGGGTATCCCCGCACTCGCAAGAGGGAGATGAATTCTTCCGGCGTCTTGCGGAACGCAACAAAACTTTTATCAGATGAGGTTTCAAAATGAACACCAAGACCAACACCACCATTCTCGCCGCTACCGCCGCCGCCTTTTTCCTGGCCGCCCCCGTGATGACCGCGGGCAACGTCCAGGCAGCTAGCGTACATTGTACCGGCATCAACTCCTGCAAGGGCACCGGCGCCTGCAAGACCGCGACCAACGCCTGCAAAGGCCAGAACGCCTGCAAGGGTCAGGGCTTTGTCGTGACCGAGACTGCGGAAGAATGCACCAAGAAAGGCGGCACGGTCACCAAATAAGGTTGACTGTCTGATTCGAACACAAGGCCGGCAGCGGATGGTGTCTCCCTCATCGGTTGCCGTGTCCTTGTTTCGAATCACCCCTACGTATCAGTGTGGTTAATATGACAATGACTAAAGAATTTCTGGGCTTCGGCCTTGGTTTGCGTCCTCCCCACTACGATGGCATCCTCGACGATCCCTCCGGTCCTGCTGCCCGCGTCGACTGGTTCGAGATCATCAGCGAAAACTATCTGGTCCCCGGTGGCAAACCGATTCACTACCTGGATCGCATCCGTGAACGGTTCCCCATCGTCATGCACGGGGTTTCCATGTCCATTGGCTCCGTCGATCCGCTGGACCGGGACTACTTGAAAGACCTTAAAGCCTTGGCCGAACGGGTCGAGCCGGAATGGATGTCCGATCATCTGTGCTGGACCGGGTTTCAAGGCGTCAACTCCCACGACCTTCTGCCGTTGCCCTATACCGAGGAATCCCTGAGCCATGTAATCGAGCGGGTGAAAACGGTTCAGGATTTCCTGGGCCGCCGCATTTTGCTTGAAAATCCATCGTCCTACGTAGGCTTTACCGATTCCGCCATCCCCGAGGCCCAATTCCTGGCCGAGATCGCAACCCAGGCCGATTGCCATATTCTGCTCGACGTGAACAATATTTACGTCAGCGCCTTCAACCACGAATTCGACGCCCAGGCTTATCTGGCCGACATCCCTGCCAAGCGGGTGCGCCAGATCCATCTCGCCGGGCACAGTAACGCAGGCAGTCACATCATCGACACCCATGACCGGGAAGTGATTGACCCGGTATGGAGCCTGTACGCCGATGCGCTTCGCCTGTTTGGCCCCGTGCCGACCATGATCGAGCGCGACGCCGACATCCCACCGTTGGCCGATCTGGTCAACGAACTGGACCATGCCCGCACCGTCGCCGGCGCGGCATTGGCGAAGGCCGCCTGATGGCAACGCCCCTGACAGATGCCCAGGCCCGGTTCCACGATTACGTCATCAACGACGGCCCGGCGCCGCTGGACATTACCCGGTCCACATCCAACGCCACGGCGGAAAAGCTTCTCGGCATTTATCACACCGGTTACCGGCTGAGCTTGCTGGAAGCCCTGGAAGACGACTACCAGGCCCTTAGGGCGCTTCTCGGCGACGAGGTATTCGAGACGTTGGGTCGTGAATACATCGCCCAAACCCCGTCAAAACATTATTCCATTCGCTGGTACGGACGCGGTATGGCGGCGTACCTCAGCGACGTTGCCCCTTGGCAAAACCACCCGGAACTGGCCCAGTTGGCGGCCTGGGAATGGGCTTTGGGGGAAGCCGCCGATGCGGCGGATGAAGATACCGTCGGCGTCGATACCTTCGGGCAAATTCCGCCTGAGGATTGGGCCGGGCTTGTTTTCCGGTTTCACCCCAGCCTTCGGCGGCTTGACCTGACTTGGTCAGTGCCTCCGTTTCGCCAGGCCGTGCAGGACGAAGACGATGACATCCCCGCGCTAGAACAACAGGACGAGCCGGTAGCCTGGGCCATCTGGCGTCAGGAAACCCAAGTCTATTTCCGCTCCTTGGCCGATGGGGAAGAGGGGGTGCTGGAAGCCGCCTTGGGCGGCGCCACCTTCGGCGCGCTTTGCGAAGCCCTGACCGAAAATCTCGGCGACGATGCCGCCGCCGTGGCCGGTTTCCTGAGAAGTTGGGTCGAACACGGCTGGATCACCGCGATAAAAACTTAGTCCGCGACCACCGCACCCTTGGCGATCAGGTCATTGATTTCTTCTTCACCGTAATCATATTCCGTCAGAACTTCCCGGGTGTGCTCGCCATAAACCGGCGCGCCGGTGGCCACCCCGCCCGGCGTTTTGGAAAACTTCACCGGCAGGCCGATCGTCTTGACCGGCCCTAAGCGGCTGTGGTCTGTCTCGACAATCATGTCGCGGGCGAGCACGTGGGGATCTTCGTGCATCTGATTGACATTCAACACCGGCCCGGCGGGCACGCCGGCGGCTTCCAGTCGGCCCAGCCAGTCTTCGGTGGAATGCTTTAAAAAGATTTCACCCAGCACCGCTTCCAGTTCCTTGAGGTGACCCATGCGGTCCGAATTTTCCAGGAAACGGGGATCGTCGGCGATTTCCGGCGCTTCCAGAACCTCCAGCAGCCGTAACCAGTTCTTCTGATTGGCCGCCCCCAGCGTGATCCAGCCATCCGATGTCTGAAAAGCCTGATAGGGGCCGTTCAGGGGATGGGCCGAGCCCATGGGTCCGGGGGCCTCGCCGGTAGCCAGCCCGATAGCCGACTGCCAATAAGTGTGAACGATACCGGCCTCGAACAGCGAGGTATCGATCTTCTGCCCTTCGCCGGTTTTCAGTTTGTGGGCGTAGGCCGCGGAGACCGCCATGGCGCCCAGAATGCCCGCCGTGATGTCGGTGACCGGCGCGCCCATCTTGACCGGTGGGCGGCCCGGCCCTTCGCCGGTAATGCTCATCAGGCCGCTCATGCCCTGGGCGATCAGGTCGAACCCGCCCCGGTCAGCGTAGGGCCCGGTGCGTCCGAAACCTGAAATCGCGCAATAGATCAGGCCGGGGTTGTCTTGTTTCAGGTCGTCGTAGCCCAGACCCAGCTTGTCCATGGTATCGCGCCGGTAGTTTTCAATCACCACGTCGGCGGTTTTCAAAAGCCGCTTGAGCACGGCCTTGCCGCCGGGTTCCTTCAGGTTGACGGCAATGCCCCGCTTGTTGCGGTTCATCATCAGGAACGACGCCGCTTCGCCATCGATATCAGGCGGCAGGAAGCGCCTGGAATCGTCGCCGCCGGGAACCTTCTCCACCTTGATCACGTCGGCGCCCATATCGGCCAGCATCAGGCCGCAGGCCGGCCCGGCCATGATGTGCGCCAGTTCGATGACTTTCATGCCCGTGAGAGGGCCGCCGGAACCCGTCATATCAACGCCCCTTGAAATCCGGTTTTTTCTTTTCCAGAAACGCCGAATACCCGGTCTTGAAATCCTCGGTGTCGTAGCACGCGTAGGCTTCCTTGATCTCTTCCTCGCTCAAAGGCGTCGGGTCGGCCATACGGTCGAGGAATTTCCGGTGCCAACGATGTACCAGCGGCGCGCCGTCGGCAATGCGCCGGGCCGTCGCCAGGGCTTCCGCTTCCACCTCATCATCGGGCACGATACGGCTAAGGATGCCTTTTTGCAGGGCTTCGGTGGCGCCGAGGATGCGGCCTTCGAGCAGGATCTCATACGCCGCCTGCGCACCGACCAAGTCACTGAGCGCGCCCAACTCCTTATATCCCATGACCAGCCCAAGTTTGCTGATCGGTGCGCCGAAACGGCTGGATTCCCCGCCTATACGAATATCGCACAGGCCCGCCACCTCGAGACCGCCGCCGACGCAGACGCCCTTGATCATCGCCACCTTGGGAACGGGACAGGCGCGAATGGCCGCAATGGTCGCGTTCATGAATTCGCCATAGGCTTCGGCTTGAGTGGAATTGGAGCGTTCGTCGGCGAATTCGGAAATATCGTTGCCGGGGCTGAAGGCTTTGTCGCCGGCGCCGCGCAGGATAATGCAGCGGAGCGCCGTATCCGCCGACAACTCGTCCATCACCGCGCCCAGCCGCCCCCACATGCCCTTGGTAAAGGCATTGAGTTTGTCGGGACGATTGAGGATCACGGTCGCGATGTCGCCATCGCGATCAACCAGGACAATATCCGTCATGGTATGGGTATCGGAAATTCGGAGCCGGCCGTCAAGGCGAAGACCGGCTCCGGATGACGAATTATTCCGCCGCCGACTGGGCGCTATAGGCCCGATCAGTATCTTCCAGGAAGGTCATCGCCGCATTGACGCCGCCCTTGTTGTGCGGAACGCCGGCGATTTGAAGACCCATCTCAACGCCCGCGAGCGTGCCCAGCAACATCAGTTCGTTGAAGGAGCCGAGGTGGCCGATACGGAAAACCTTGCCGTTCAACCGGGCCAGGCCGGTGCCTAGCGACATGTCGAAACGGTCCAGCACGATTTTCCGGAGCGCCTCGGCATCGTGGCCATCGGGCATTTCAACGGCGGTAATGGACGGCGAAGGAATGCCGCCCTGGCTGCACACCGTGGCCATACCCCAGGCCTGCACCGCCGTGCGCGTGGCTTCGGCGAGACGTTGGTGACGGGCGAACACGTGATCCAGGCCTTCCTCGAACAACATGTCCATGGCTTCGTCGAGACCGAACATCAGGTTGGCCGCCGGCGTGTAGGGGAAGAAACCGTTTGCGTTGTTCTTCAGCATCTCCTGCCAGTCCCAGTAGGCACGGGGCATCTTGGCCGTCTTGTTGGCTTCCAGCGCCTTGTCGCTCATGGCGTTGAAGCTCAGACCGGCCGGCAGCATCAGGCCTTTCTGAGAACCGGCGATGGTGACATCGACGCGCCATTCGTCATGGCGGTAGTCCATGGAGCCGAGCGACGAAATGGTATCGACCATCAACAGGGCCGGGTGACCGGCTTCGTCCATGGCTTTGCGCATGGCTTCCACATCGGACACGACACCGGTGGCGGTTTCGTTGTGCACCATGCACACGGCCTTGATTTCGTGGTTGGTGTCTTTTTCCAGGGTCGCCTTGGCGTTTTCGATGACGACGCCGGTGTTCCACTCGTCGCCTTCGACGATGGTCTCAAGCCCCATGCGGTTCGCCAGATCGCGCCACAAGTACATGAACTGTCCGGTCTCGAACATCAGCACCTTGTCGCCGGGCGACAGGGTGTTGACCAGGGCCGCTTCCCAGGCGCCGGTGCCGGACGACGGGTAAACGATGACCGGGTTGGTGGTTTTGAAAACCTTCTTCAGCCGGTCGAGAACGCCGAGCGCGAACTCGGCGAAATCCGGGCCGCGATGGTCCACGGTGGGCTGGTCAATGGCGCGAAGGACACGGTCCGGAATGTTGGTCGGTCCGGGAATCTGCAAGAAATGGCGGCCACTTTTAAAAGACATCTTCGAAATCTCCTTCTAACCATTACCGCGCCAAAAGGATTTCGGCCGGAAATGGGTGCTATGTATTAGATTTGGTTTCTGTTGAAATCCACCGCCTGTTAGAATTGCATTCATTTAAGAACGCCGGCTGGCAGATCCCCCCTACACTTCGGGCAATTCGTCTGGCTCTTATTAATTCATTGTTTTTTATAAATAAAATACAAAAAAGACCGGATCACACCCCTTAACTTAAACTCGTTCCTAACCCTCCAAAAAATGCACCCCTTGAGTTTTGAATTCAAAATGCTATGGTCGGCGCACCAGAAGATACCCTCTTGGATTACATTATACAATTATCTTATATGTTATGAGCGCGAATCACAAAACACAGCCATCCGCAGCATCCTCTCCCGCAGACGGCGCTTTGGCCGGGCGGCTGGCGCGGAACATCGAAGGCGAAGTCCTGTTCGACCGATTCAGCCGGGGCCGCTATTCCACCGACGCATCGCATTACCAGATAGAGCCCATCGGCGTCGTCGTGCCGAAGACCGCCGACGATATCCTGGGCGTTATCGATATCGCCGCCAAAACGGGCGCGCCGGTTCTGCCCCGGGGCGGCGGAACATCGCAATGCGGCCAGACCGTCGGCGAAGCCGTCATCGTCGACACCAGCAAGCACCTGAACCGGGTCCTGGAATTCGACGCCGACGGCCGCACCGCCTGGGTCGAACCGGGATTGGTGCTGGACCAGCTGAACGCCTTTCTGAAACCGCACGGGCTTTGGTTTCCGGTCGATGTCTCCACCTCCAGCCGCGCCACCATCGGCGGCATGACCGGCAACAACAGCTGCGGCGCGCGCTCCATTCGTTACGGCCCCATGCGCGACAATGTGCGCGCCATCGACGCCGTGCTGATGAACGGCGAGACCATGCATTTCGGCGAGGTGTCGGACAACCGAGCCGCGGCGCAATTGACGCAAAGCCAGCAGGCGCTGGTCCAGAACCTGCTCGACATCGGCCATCGCGAGGCCGCCGAAATCCGGGACCGCTTCCCCGACCTGATGCGCCGGGTCGGCGGCTACAACATCGACGCCCTGATGCCCGATGGTCCGATCCGGGGCGATTGGGCGACCGCCGCCACGGCGGACACGCCCCGGCACCCCAATCTTGCGCATCTGCTGGTCGGCTCGGAAGGCACGCTGGCTTTTTCCACCCGCATCCACCTGGACCTGCAACCCCTGCCCCGGCACAAGGTGCTGGGCATCTGCCATTTTCCGACGTTTTTCAAAGCCATGGACTCGACGCGCCATATCGTCGAACTGGGTCCGGCAGCGGTGGAACTGGTGGACCGCACCATGATCGACCTCGCCCGCGACATCCCCCTGTTTCGGGCGACCGTGGACAGGTTCGTTCAGGGCGAGCCGGAAGCCCTGCTTTTAGTGGAGTTCGCCGGTGACGACCGCGACACCCAGCTTCGAAACCTGAAACGGCTGGGCGAGCTTATGGGGGATCTCGGCTTCCCCGGCGCCGTGGTCGAAGCCATTGACCCCGACTTTCAAAAAGCCGTCTGGGAAGTCCGGAAATCCGGCCTCAACATCATGATGTCCATGAAGGGCGACGGCAAACCGATCTCTTTCATCGAAGACTGCGCCGTCGGGCTTGAGGATCTGGCCGAATATACCGACCGCCTGACCCAGGTCTTCCACAAGCACGGCACCACGGGCACCTGGTATGCCCATGCCTCGGTCGGATGTTTGCACGTGCGCCCGGTGATCAACCTGAAATCCGAAGTCGGGGCCAGGCAAATGCGCGCCATCGCCGAAGAGGCCTTCGCCATGGTACGCGAATACAAGGGCTCCCATTCCGGCGAACACGGTGACGGCCTGGTGCGGTCCGAATTCCACGAACCCATGTTCGGCAACCGCATCACAACGGCGTTTGAAGACGTCAAGGATGCCTTCGACCCGGCGGGTCTGTTCAATCCCGGCAAAATCGTGCGGCCTTCGAAAATGGACGACCGCAGCCTTTTCCGCTTCAAGCCCGGCTACAAAACCCTGCTCCTGGAAACGGCGTTCGACTGGTCCGACTGGGGCGGGTTCAGTGGCGCGGTGGAGATGTGTAACAACAACGGGGCGTGCCGCAAACGGGACGCCGGCGTCATGTGCCCGTCTTTCCGCGCGACCGGGGACGAACAACACCTGACCCGGGGCCGCGCCAATTCACTACGCCTGGCGCTGTCCGGGCAACTGGGCGCGGATGCCTTCACGTCCGACGACCTGCTGGAGACCATGAAACTCTGCGTCGGCTGCAAGGGCTGCAAGCGGGAATGCCCGACCGGCGTCGACATGGCGAAGATGAAGTCCGAGTTTCTCTATCACTACACCAAACGCCACGGGCTCCGGCTGTTCGACCGTCTGGTCGCCTACCTGCCCCGCTATGCGCCGGTGGCGTCCCGGATCGGAGGGCTGCTAAACCTCCGGGACCGGATTCCCGGCATGGCCGCTTTAAGCGAACTGTTGTTCGGCTTCAGCCGCAAAAGGACGCTGCCCGCCTGGCACCCCCACCCCTTTGGGCCCGACGAAATAAAAGGGGCCCCGAATGATAATCCCGTTGGCGGCGCGGAAGTGGTTCTGTGGGCCGATACTTTCAATGCCTGGTTCGAACCCGAAAACGCCCGCGCCGCGCTCAAGGTTCTCCGTGCCGCCGGTTACACAGTCCATGCGCCCCAGGCCCCGGACGGGCCCCGGCCCTTGTGCTGCGGGCGCACCTTCCTTGCCGCCGGGCTGGTGGACGAAGCAAAGGCCGAGGCCCGGCGCACGATCGAGGCATTGAAACCTTATGTGGAGCGCGGCGTGCCGATTATCGGGCTGGAGCCGTCCTGCCTGTTGACGCTGCGCGACGAGTTCCAGGCCATGCTGCCGGGAAAAGACGCCGATGCACTGGCCGGGCAGGCCCTGTTGTTCGAAGAATTCCTCGCCCGCGAATTTGACGCAGGAAGACTGAAGCTCCCGCTCAAGCCTTTGGACAATGCCGGCGCCCTGGTGCACGGGCACTGCCACCAGAAATCCTTCGCCACCATGGGCGATCTTGAGAAAACCCTCGCCCTGGTGCCGGGGCTGGAAGCCGAAACCATCCCGTCCGGATGCTGCGGCATGGCGGGCGCGTTCGGCTATGATGCGGCCAATTACGATATCTCCATGACCATGGCGGAGGCCGATCTCCTGCCCGCCGTGCGCAATGGCGATGAGGCCGGCACGATCGTCGCCTGCGGCACCAGTTGCCGCCACCAGATTGAAGACGGCACGGGACGCGAGGCCATCCACATCGCCCGCCTGATCGAACGGGCACTGGACGACGCGGGGCATTCGAAGGGCAGCGGGCCATGAACGATCACACCCTTCCCTCGGCGCCGCTGCATGACGGTGTGGTCGGTGCCGTGCGCGAGATGATCTTCGACGGCGAGTTGATCGGCGGCCAGCGGGTGCCGGAAAAACTGATCTGTGAAAAACTCTCCATTTCCCGCACACCGCTCCGCGAAGCCCTGAAAGTTCTGGCATCGGAAGGCCTGATCACACTTCTGCCCAACCGGGGCGCCAGAATCCGCCGCCTCACCACGGAAGACGTCGACGATATGTTCCCGGTGATGGGCGCACTGGAGGCATTGGCGGGGGAGCTTGTTTGCGAACAAATCAGCGACGCCGAAATCGATGAAATCCGCGCCCTGCACTACCGGATGGCGGCCTGTCACAAGAACGGCGATCTGAGCGGGTATTTCGAACTGAACCAGCGCATTCACGGACAAATCATGGCGGCGACGGGAAACGCCACCTTAGGCGAGCTTTATGCATTCCTGGCCGGGCGCATCCGCATGGCGCGCTACCGGGCTAATTTCTCGCAAGACCGCTGGGACCAAGCCATGGCCGAGCACGAAGACATCCTGCAAGCCCTGGGCGAACGGGACAGCGTGCAGCTGACCAAAATGTTACGCACGCATCTTAAAAATACATGCGACACTGCCAAATCGGTGATTGAGGCTGGCGGGCTCCGGGAATAAGGATCCCGGAAACAAACAAGGGCGGGACATGTTGGAAAAACTTTCCGTTTTTATTTTCGGCGAACCGATGAAAACGCGCCTGCCCGAACGGGTGCGCGAAAGCATCGCCGCCCAGCAAGTCCAGGGCGAGCGTCTGATCAGTTGGGTGCAATTGCTGCTGGTCCTGGTTTTCTGCACCCTTTACGCCCTTGCCCCATCGACCGCTCCGGAAGCCGGCTTCCAGCCGGTGCCCTGGGTTCTCACAGCCTATTTCGTCTTTACCCTGGGCCGCCTTGTCGCCGCCCACCGGGGCCGGTTGCCGAACTGGCTGCTGATGGTTTCGGTGGTCATGGACATCGGCTTGCTGATGGCCCTGATCTGGAGCTTCCATATCCAGTATATGCAGCCGGCGTCGTTCTACCTGAAGGCGCCGACGATGATCTATGTCTTCATCTTTATCGCCCTGCGTGCCCTCCGCTTCGAGCCGGGCTACATTCTGCTGGCCGGGGCGACGGCGGCGCTCGGCTGGCTGGCGCTTGTTCTCTATGTCGTGTTTTCGGTGCCCGAAGACCCGATGATTACCCGCGATTACGTCACCTATCTGACATCGAACGCCATCCTGATCGGCGCCGAGATCGATAAAATCCTGTCCATCGGGCTGGTCACCATCGTCCTGGCGGTGGCGATCCTGCGCGCCCAGCGCACCATGACCCGCGCCGTTCTCGACAGCATGGCGGCGGCCGACCTGTCGAAGTTCGTATCGCGCGAAGTCGCCGAGCGCATTACCGCGTCGGACAGGGGAATCCAGCCCGGCGACGGCGAGTCCAAAGTGGCGACGGTGATGTTCACCGACATCGAGGGGTTTTCCACCATTTCAGAAAATCTCGCCCCCCACGAACTGGCCGGAATGCTGAACGAATATTTCAGTACGCTCGGGGACGTCATTCGCGAGCACGGTGGTGTGATTTCGCAATTCGTCGGCGACATGCTGGTCGTCACCTATAACGCGGCATCCCCCAATGATGCCCACGCCGCCAGCGCCGTCGGCTCGGCCATGGCCATCCAGAAGGCCGTGAACAGCCGCACCTTCGGTAACGGCGCGGTCCTGAAAACCCGCTGCGGCATTAACACCGGCGACATCGTCGTCGGCGCCGTCGGCACGAAAGAGCGGCTGGTGTTTACGGTGCACGGCGACAACGTCAACATCGCCGCCCGGCTGGAACCCCTGAACAAGGAATACGGCACCTACATCCTGGCCAGCGAGGACACCGTACGGTCCTGCGGTAACGAAGCCTGTGAATTCGAGCCCGTCGGCGAGGTCACCGTACGCGGACGCGCGACACCGACGAAAATCTACACGGTGAAAACGTAACGTTTACCCTGCGTATCACCCACGGGCCGCCAACAAGGCGGTAGCGACTTCGGCGAACCCGGCCCCGGCGGGTGACGCGGTAAGATAGGCGGGTTTCGCGGTCAGGCGGTTCTCTAAATTTTTCAGATTGGCGACGCCGACGGCGTTCGGGAAAAACTCGAACATCGGCTGGTCGTTGGGCGAATCCCCGACGAACACGAAGCTTTCCTTTTCCGCCTCCAGGTCGATCCCATGGACGTCCCGCATCATCCGTTTCGTCATGGATAGCTTGTCGTAGTCCCCGAACCACCCGTTGACATGAATGGAACTGGTTTTCGCCGTCATGCCGCGGGCTTCCATCATGGTAACGATTTTATCAATCGCGGCGTCATCCAGCGGCGCCACGTCTTCGCAAAAATCAATGGCCAGATCGGCTTCGCGGTACAATTGATCGGACGCCACGGCGCTACCCGGCACCGCCTCCAGGATTTCTTCGGCCAGGGCGGCATAGGTTTCCCGACTGGCCGCCCGCTCCGCATCATCCAGGACATAGCGTTTAGTGAACCGTTTTTCGCCGTGGTCATAGCGGAAGTAAAACGCGCCGTTTTCACCGACGACGCCGTCCACCGGCCACATCCGCGCGATATGATCGCACCACCCCGCCGGACGCCCGGTAATGGGAAAGACCTGCAGGCCGGCGTCCTGTAACTGTTCCAGCGCGCGATAGGCGTCCGCCGTCAGGTGCCCGTCGGATGTGATGGTGTCGTCGATATCGGCGAAAACGCCTTTGATGCGGCGAAGCTCGGCGGCGGGGAACGTTTCAAGTGGCTGCATGCCAAAAATCCCACGCCCGCAAGGTCATCCCCGCAGCACGCCCCCCGTTGTCCGGTTGACGTTGGCCACCACCTTTTCGGCGATAGTGTCGATTTCCGCATCCGTCAGGGTTTTGTCCGTCGGCTGCAGGACAACCGTGAGGGCGAGCGACTTCTTGGCGCCCCCCATATCCCCGCCCTGGAACACATCGAACAGGGACACGTCCGAAATCATTTTCTTATCCGCACCACGCGCCGCGCTTAAGACCTGCGCCGCGGAAACGCCTTCATCGACGACAAAGGCGAAGTCCCGTTCCACGGGCTGGAACTGGGGCAAATCCAGATAGGGACGCGCTTTGCTTTTCTTGTCCTTCTGTTCGGGCAGGGCATCGAAGAAAATCTCGAACCCGCACACCGGGCCCTTGATGTCCATATCCTTCAACACGCGGGGATGGATCTCGCCGAAATGGGCGAGGATCATTTTCGGACCCAGGCGCAGGATGCCGCTGTGGCCGGGATGATACCAGCCGGGCGCTTCGCCAACGGCGTCTACCTTGTCCACGGCTATTCCCATAGCCCCCAGCACGGCCAGGGCATCGGCCTTGGCATCGAACACGTCCACCGGGCGCGGCGCCTCGTTCCAGTGCCGCCCGCCCGACTGGCCGGACCGAATGCCGGCCCCAACCATGTCCTGATCGTCCGGCTTGTCACCGGAGAACCGTGGCCCGATCTCGAACAAGGCCGCGTCCGCCGTGCCGCGGTCCGTATTGCGGGCAGCCGCTGCAATCAGGTTCGGCAACAGCGACGGGCGCATGATATCCAGATCGGAACTGATGGGGTTGATCAGCTTGAGCGCATCCGCGCCGCCGCCAAACAGCGCCGCATGGCGGCCGCTGAGGAAAGAATAGGTCACCGCTTCCATCAGGCCACGCCCGGCCAGCAGCCTGCGCGCACGCGAACGGCGGACCTGACCCGCGTTTAGCGCCGGTTGGGGCAGATGATTTTCCAGATTCATAGGCACGGCGGGGATGGTGTCGTAGCCGTGGATGCGGACGACTTCTTCGACAAGGCAGGGCTCGCCGACGATGTCGGAGCGCCAGGACGGAACCGACACGGTCAAGGCCGCTTCGCCGTCCACCTTCGTGTCTTGCGCCTCGAACCCCAGCACGGACAAAATTTCGACCACCTTCGCCTTGTCCAGTTTCAGCCCGCCGAAACTTTCGATGCGCCCGAGGCGCAGCCCAATGTCATTCTTCCAGTTCGGCTCCGCACCGGCGATCACCGGTGCCGACGCCTCGCCGCCGCACAAATCCAAAATCAGACGCGTCGCGATCTCCATGCCATCGACCAGAAACGCCGGGTCGACGCCGCGCTCGAAGCGGTAGCGGGCATCGGACATCACGTTCAGCTTGCGCCCGGTCATCGCCGTGCGGACGGGATCGAAGAAGGCTGATTCCACGAACACATCGACGGTTTCTTCGGTGCAGCCAGAGGCCTCACCGCCGATAACGCCGCCCAAGGCCTCCGGCCCGTTGTCGTCGGCAATCACCGTCATGGCGTCGTCCAGCTCGTATTCCGTGCCGTCGAGCGCCGCCAATTTTTCGCCTTTTTTCGAAAGCCGCACCCGCAAATCACCGGCAACCTTGGCCGCGTCGAAGACGTGCAGGGGCCTCCCTAAGTCCATGGTCATCAGGTTGGTGATGTCGACCAGCGCCGAAATGGGACGCAGGCCCACGGCCAGCAGTTTGTCTCTCAGCCACTTTGGGCTTTCCGTGTTCTTGACGCCCCGGATGAAGCGCCCGACGAAATAGGGGCACGCGTTTCCGGTCTCGCCGTCGAAATCCAGATGCACTTTAATCGGGCTTTCGAAGGCTCCCGGCACCGGATTGGTGTCCAGCGGTTTCAGTGTCCCCATCCCGGCGGCAGCCAGGTCGCGGGCGACGCCACGCACGCCTAAACAATCGCCCCGGTTGGGCGTAATTTCGATTTCGATAACCGGGTCGGAAAGGCCCATGGCGTCGGCGGCGGGGGTTCCCGGTTTGGCATCGTCTGGCAGTTCGATGATGCCGTCGTGTTCGTCGCTGAGATTGACCTCGCGTTCCGACAGCAGCATGCCGTTGGAGGTCACGCCCCGGATTTCGGTGGGTTTAAGGGTAATGCCGGTGCCCGGAATGTAGGAGCCGGACGGCGCAAAGACGCCGGTCAGCCCGGCCCGCGCGTTGGGCGCACCGCAGACGACTTCGTGTGTTGTTGAGCCATCGTCTACCTGGCACACCGTTAGCTTGTCGGCGTCGGGGTGTTTTTCCGCCGCCGTCACATGGCCGACGACGAACCCTTTGAGGTCTTTCGCCCGGTCGTGAACCTTGTCGATCTCGAGCCCGGTCATGGTCAGGCGTTCCACCACGTCGTCCAGCGACGCCTCGGTGTCGAGATGTTCCTTGAGCCAGCCAAAGGGGAATTTCATGGCCTACAGCCCCCCGACCATGGACGGAACATGGAGCGCGCTGAAACCGTAATGGCGCAGCCAGCGGAGGTCCGATTCATAAAACGTGCGGAGATCGGGGATGCCGTATTTCAGCATCGCCAGGCGCTCGATCCCAATACCAAAGGCGAAGCCCTGATATTTATCCGGATCGACATTGCAGTTTTCCAGCACCTTGGTGTTGACCATTCCGCAACCGAGAATTTCCAGCCAGTCGTCGCCGTGCCCGATACGGAATTCGCCGCCTTCGCGGGTGCAGCCGATATCGACCTCGGCCGATGGTTCGGTAAACGGGAAGTAACTGGGCCGGAAGCGGACCGGAAGGTCATCGACGCCGAAAAACGCCCGGCAGAAGTCGATGATACAGCCCTTGAGGTGCCCCATGTGGGTGTCTTCGTCCACCACCAGGCCTTCGATCTGGTGGAACATGGGCGAATGGGTGGCGTCATAATCGCAGCGGTACGTCCGGCCCGGCACGATGATCCGGAACGGCGGCTCGGACGTCATCATGGTGCGGATCTGCACCGGCGACGTGTGGGTGCGCAACACCATGCGGTCTTCCTCGCCCCCTTCCCCGCCTTGGCCGGGCAAATAGAAAGTGTCGTGTTCCTGGCGCGCCGGGTGATCGGGCGGAATGTTAAGGGCCGTGAAATTATGCCAGTCATCTTCGATGTCGGGGCCTTCGGCGACGCTTAACCCCAGTTCGCCCAAAATCGCTATCGCCTCGTCCATGGTCTGGCTGATGGGGTGGATCAGGCCTTCGCGCTCCGGGCGCACGGGAAGGGAGATATCCACGGTTTCGGCGGCCAGTTTGGCATCCAGCTCGGAATCCGCAGACGCCGACTTTTTCGCCTCGATGGCGGCGGCGACATCGTTTTTTAGGGCATTCAACGCCTGGCCGGCCTGTTTTCTGGCCTCCGGGTCCATGCCGCCCAGACCCTTCATCAGATCGGTGATCCGGCCTTTCTTGCCGAGCGCGGAGACGCGGATATTTTCCAGGTCATCCAGACCGTCTGCGGCGTCGACCGCGGCCATCAATTCCGAACGAAGGCTGTCCAGTTCACTCATTTTCGCTGTTTCCGCCCCTAAAATGTAAAAGGGAGCCGCCTCGTATCCCAAGGCCGGCTCCCGATTATAACCCCCGAAAATTCCCGTTTGGGATTTAAGCGTCTTTGGCGAGAGCCGCCTGGGCCTGGTCCACCAGTGCCTTAAAGGCGTCCGGTTCCCGAATGGCAAGATCGGACAGGATTTTCCGGTCGATCTCGACCCCGGCTTTGCCCAACCCGTTGATAAACTGGGAATAGGTCATTCCGTGTTCGCGGGTTCCGGCGTTAATGCGCTGAATCCAGAGCGCCCGGAAGGACCGCTTGCGCGTGCGGCGATCGCGATAGGCATATTGCAGACCTTTTTCGACGCTTTGGATGGCGACGCGGAAGCTGCTCTTGGAGCGGCCCCGGTATCCCTTGGCGCGATCAATGACTTTTTTGTGACGGGCGTGCGTGGTGACGCCCCGTTTAACGCGTGACATGGCTCAATCCCTCCTCAACCGTACGGCAGATACGACTTAACGATGCGCGCATCGGCATCGGCAAGGATCATGGTGCCACGGGACTGGCGTTTCATTTTCTGGGAGCGTTTGGACAACCCGTGGCGTTTGAACGCCGCGCTGGCCCGGACTTTTCCGCTGCTGGTCAAGCGAAACCGCTTTTTGGCGCTGGATTTGGTCTTCAACTTAGGCATTTCATTCTTCCTTGTTTTAATTGGTTTTCGACAGGTCGAAATTCAGGAGCGGTAAGGCATGCCATTGGGCCAAAGCCGCTCGTGCGCGCGGGTTATACCCCTGTCCTTATATGAATGCAAGACGGGGAACCGAATATGTGCCGTAACCGGAACGTTGGTTTCGGCCGGTTGCCGGACCGGTCAGCGCGGCGCGATCACCATAGTCATCAGGCGGCCTTCGCTTTTCGGGAACTGCTCCACCTTGGCGACCTCGTCCACGTCTGAGCGAACCCGGTCCAGAACCTTCATGCCTAGGTCCTGGTGCGCCATTTCACGACCCCGGAAGCGGATGGTCAGCTTGACCTTGTCGCCGCCACCGATGAACTTCTGCACGCTGCGCATCTTGACCTGATAGTCGTGCTCATCGATGCCGGGACGCATCTTGATTTCCTTGACCTCGATGACCTTCTGCTTTTTGCGCGCCTCGTTGGCTTTTTTCTGGGCTTCGTACTTGTATTTTCCATAGTCGAGGATCTTGCACACGGGGGGGTCCGCATTGGGCGAAATCTCGACAAGGTCGAGCCCCGCGTCCACGGCGATTTCCAGGCCTTCTTCTTTGGAAACAACACCGACCATTTCTCCATCGGCGCCAACAACGCGGATGGGATCGGCTTCTATGAATTCGTTGACGCGCGGCCCGGTGCGGGACGGCGCCTGATTAAAGGGGCGTCGGGCTATTTAAAAATCTCCTCTTGTTGGTTCATTCGTGTCCGGAACCCATCCGGTCTACGGCATGGCCGCTTCGTCACGCAGTCTAGCGACTGCCTCTTTAAGCGCAAGATTTTCCTGCTCTTTTCCGCCAAGCCGGCGAACGGCCACGGTGCCGTTTTCGGACTCCTGGGCCCCGACCACCATAATCACCGGAACCTTGGCGTGGCTGTGCTCGCGGATCTTGTAATTGATTTTTTCGTTGCGGGTATCCAGTTCGGCGCGCAGGCCCTGGGACTCCAGTTCCGCCATGACTTCGGCCGCATAATCGTCGGCGTCGTTGGTGATGGTGGCGACGACGACCTGCACGGGTGCCAGCCACAACGGGAACCGGCCGGCATAGTGTTCAATGAGAATGCCCAAAAACCGCTCGAAGGACCCCAAAATGGCCCGGTGCAGCATGACCGGGCGATGTTTGGCGCCGTCCTCGCCGATGTAGTTCGCGTCCAAGCGTTCCGGCAGCACGAAGTCCACCTGATGGGTGCCGCACTGCCAGTCGCGGCCGATAGCGTCGCGCAGCACGAATTCCAGCTTCGGTCCGTAAAACGCGCCTTCGCCCGGATTCAGGACAACGTCGATGCCGGCGGCGGTGGTCGCATCCATCAGGGCTTTTTCGGCGCGGTCCCAGACTTCGTCGGACCCGGCACGCACCTCTGGGCGATCAGAGAACTTGATGACAAAGTCCTCGAAGCCGAAATCCCGATAAATGGACGCCAGCAGGTCGATGAAAATCTTGGTTTCCGATTCAATCTGATCGTCGGTGCAGAAAATGTGGGCATCGTCCTGGGTAAAGGCGCGCACCCGCATCAATCCGTGCAGCGCACCGGACGGCTCATAGCGATGGCATGACCCGAATTCGGCCATGCGGATCGGCAGATCGCGGTAGCTGGTCGTGCCCTGCTTAAAAATCTGCACGTGGCAGGGGCAGTTCATCGGTTTCAGGGCCAGAAATTTCGTCGCCGCAGCGTGATCCGCCCCGGAAACCACACCGGCCTCGCCTTCGGCATGGGTTTCGCCGCCGCCGCGGCTCTCGTCAACCTCGGCGATGAACATATTCTCGCGAAACTTCTCCCAGTGGCCGGAATCCTCCCACAAGGCGCGATCGACAAGCTGCGGCGTGTTGACTTCGACATAACCGCCGCCTTCCAGGCGTTTGCGCATGTAATCCTGAACCGTGCGGTAGAGCGTCCAGCCCTTCGGGTGCCAGAAGGCGGAACCGACGGCGACGTCCTGGAGATGAAACAGCTTCATTTCCCGGCCGAGGCGGCGGTGATCGCGTTTTTCCGCCTCTTCGATCATGTGCAGATAGGCCTTGAGCTGTTTCGGATCGGCCCAGCAGGTGCCGTAAATCCGTTGCAGCATTTCGTTCTTGGAATCGCCCCGCCAATAGGCCCCGGCAAGTTTGGTCAGCTTGAAGGCTTTGCCCAGCTTGCCGGTGCTCGGCAGGTGCGGGCCACGGCAAAGGTCGATGAAATCGCCCTGACGATAGAGAGAGATATCCTCATCGCCGAGAATACCCTCGATGATTTCGGCTTTGTAATGTTCGCCCTTGTCCTTGAAGAACTTGACCGCTTCGGCCCGGTTCCAAACCTCGCGGGTGATTTCCTCGTCCCGCTTGACGATCTCATGCATGCGGGCCTCGATTTTCTCAATATCCTCGGGCACGAACGGCGTCGGGCGGGCGAAGTCGTAATAAAACCCGTTTTCGATGTTGGGGCCGATGGTCACCTGGGTGTCCGAAAAAAGCTCCTGCACCGCCTCGGCCATGACATGGGCGCAGTCGTGGCGCAGCAGTTCGAGCGCGTCGTCGTCCTTGGAGGTAATGATGGCGACCTCGGCGTCGGATTCGATGGCGAGGCTCAGATCCTTCATCTCTCCGTTGACGCGCACCGCAAGCGCCGCCTTGGCCAACCCGGGGCCGATATCGGCCGCCAGTTCGGCGCCGGTCACCGGGCCGCCGAATTTGCGTTCACTGCCGTCGGGAAGAGTAATTGCAACCATTCAAATCACACGTTCAAAAGCTTTAAAACGGGGCCGAAATGTAGGCCGAATACAATAACTGTCAAGCGGCCTGTCCTTGTTTAAGTGTTTGTGCCATCAAAGGGCCAGCGCGTCCACAACCTCGGCGACCGACAAGTCAGAAAGCGCATCGCGTCTGAGGATCGTCACCGAAGCGCCGCGCTGCCCGCAAAGCGCCGGGTCCGACGCCTTGGAAAACAACACCACCGACGGACACCCGGCGGCCGCGATCAGGTGCATCGGCCCGGTATCGTTGCCGACCGCCGCCACCGCGCCTTGGGCCAGGGACACCAGATCCAAAAGGCTGGTCTGTCCGGCCAGATTTTGCGCTTCGGGGCAAAGGGCCGTGATCTCCGCCGTCAGCGCCGATTCCCCCGCCCCGCCCAGAAGCACCGGCGTCAGCCCCCGTTCCGCCAGATCCTTTGCCAGTTCGGCAAAGCGCGCCGCCGGCCAGCGTTTCTCCGGCCGGTGCGGAGCGCCCCCCGGCGCCAGCAGCCCATAACGCTCGCCAAGTCCGAAACGGGAAATATTTTCATTTTGCCCCAAGGCCGCCAGATCAACCGGCGGAGCCTCGGGAATGTCCGCCCCGGGAATGCCCGCCAAGACCAGTTGTTCGGCCTGGCGCTCGATGGTGTGCATGGCGTCCCGGTCCGGATTGGCATGCGGGTGGGAACAGCCGCTGGCGATGCCCGACCATTCCGGGATCGGCCCCGGCCAGAACAGGCGCATATAAAAGGAACTGCGATCAGACGTCTGCAGGTCATAGACCCGATCAAACCCGCCGCCCCGAAGCCGACGGCGCAGATCAAACCAGCCCGCGATATCCATCTTGCCGGGGCGCCCTTTGGTCCAGACCTCATCAAAATAACCGGACGCTTGCGCCAGCTCCCTGTAAGGCGGCGTTGTCAGCAAAACGATGTGCGCGTCGTTATGATGCCGGCGGATCGCGGCGAAGGGGCCTAACGCCTGCACGAAGTCGCCCATCGCGCCCAGCTTGATGACCAGGATTCCGGCAGCCGGGTTCGCGTTCATTTAGCCTGAGGCCTTTTCGTCCAGGACTTCCCGATAAACGCCAAGCGTCTTGTCACACATGCCCTGCTTGGAAAAATTTTCCCGCACGTGCTTTATGGCCCTGCCCGCCATGGCATGGCGGGTTTCCGCCGGCACCTCCAAAACACGTGTCAGGGTATCGGCCAGGGCGTCTGAGTCGTTTGGCGGGAACAACCAGCCGGTTTCCCCTACGACCACCGTTTCCCGCGCGCCGCCATGATCGCTGGCGACGACGGGACGGCCCAGCGCCTGCGCCTCGACCAAAACCCGCCCGAAGGCTTCCGGCTCCGTCGAGGCCGACACCACCACATCCGACAGCATATAGGCCGCCGGCATGTCGTCGCAGTGATCGACGATGCGCACGATTTCACCCAGCCCGTGCCCGGAAACCAGGCGTTCCAGTTCCCTGCGGTATTCCTCCCGGCCCTGGTCGCCGCCGACCAGCAGGCAGCGGAAGTCCCGCCGTTCCATTTTCGCCACGGCCTCGATCAGCAGAGTCTGGCCTTTCCAGCGCGTCAGGCGCCCCGGCAGCATAATGACCGGAAGTCCGTCTTCCAGCCGCCAGTCATGGGCCAGCACCGTGACTCGCTCCGCCGTCACAAGCACCGGGTCGAACCGGTCCAGATTGACGCCGCGATGGATGGTGCGGATTTTTTCGCTCGGTGCGCCGTAAAGCTGGTGCAGATGGCCGGCAATAAAGCGCGAAATGGCGATCACGCGCTCGCCTTTCGTCATCACCGAATTGTACTTTCGCTTCAGGGCATTGCCTGCCGCGTAGGTGCCGTGGAACGTCGTCACGAACGCAACGCCCGTGCGCCGGACCGCACCATACGCCGACCAGGCCGGCGCGCGGGACCGGGCGTGAACGATTCGGACCCCTTCCTTTCTAATCAGCGACTCCAGCCGCCCGATGTTGGCGTACATCACCAGCGGGTTTTTCGAATGCACCGGCATTTGAATATGCTCGGCGCCGACGCGTTTCAATTCGTGCACGTTGGCGCCGCCGTTGGAAGCGACCAGGGCTCGGCCGCCCTGCTTAACGATGGCGTCGGCGATTTCGACGGTGCCGCGCTCGACCCCGCCGCCGGCGCCCATGGCCGGCAGAACCTGTAGAACAGTCACCCCCGTCATATCGGCTTCCGGTTCCGGGTTCGAACTGATGGTGGTATGGTCGGCAACGTCATTCATTCTTCAAAACATCCTTACGAGCATCGCATGTCCGACACACCAGAAATACTAGCACGAGACGATGGCGGAACCATCGCCTACTGCCAAACCCCGGGCCAAACCCCCGGTGTGATTTTCCTGACCGGCTTCAAATCCGACATGACCGGGTCCAAGGCGCTGGCGCTGGAAGACTTTTGCCGCCAGCGCGGAACAGCGTTCCTGCGCTTCGACTATACCGGCCACGGCCAGTCTTCGGGAGCTTTTGAAGACGGCACCATCGGCGAATGGGCGGATGACGCGATCACAGCCCTCGACCGCCTGACCGAAGGCCCGCAAATCCTGGTCGGCTCCTCCATGGGCGGATGGATTATGCTGTTGGCGGCGCTGGCCAGACCGGACCGCATTGCCGGACTGGTCGGCACGGCGGCGGCGCCCGATTTCACCGAAGACCTGATCCCGAATGAATTGTCGGACGAACAGAAAAAACAAATGGCCGAACAGGGCTTTGCCGAGATTCCCAATTGTTACGACGAGGAGCCCTACAAAATCACCAAGGCGCTGCTGGACGACGGGCGAGACCATCTTCTTCTCAGGGGCGAGATTCCCCTGGACTGCCCGGTGCGCCTGATCCACGGCACCAACGATGAAGACGTGCCGTGGCAGATCTCTCTCAACATCGCCGAACGTGTCCGCTCCGTCGACGTCGAGACCCTGTTCGTCAAGAACGGAGACCACCGGCTGTCCGAGCCGCGTGATCTGGAACGGCTGTGCCGGACGGTCGGGCGTCTTCTGGATCAGCTTCAATCCCATTCTTCCTAGGCCCCTTCCGCCAGAATAGCGCGAAGCCCGGCGCGGTAATCGGGATAGGCCAGCCGAACGCCCAGCGCTTCCTTGATGCGGCTGTTGTCGACCAGGCGGTTGTCCTGCCAAAAGCTCAACCCCATGGGCGACATGGTTTTGACGATGTCCTCGAAGGCGGTCACCGGCGGCGCTTCCTGCCCCAGCAATTCATAGGCAAAGGCGTTGACGTCCGCCGGAGAGGCCGCTTCGTCATCACAGACGTTATAGATCGCGCCGGGATCGGGACGGTCCATGGAGGCGCGGACAACGGCTGCAATGTCATCGACATGAATGCGGGAAAATTTATGACCCGGTTTTTCGATCCGCCGCGCCCGTCCAGCGCGAACCTGGTCCAGGGCGCTGCGGCCGGGTCCGTAAATCCCGGCCAGCCGGAACACATGCGCACCCAGGGCCAGCCATTCGGCTTCCGCCTCGGCCCGCATGCGGCTGCGTTCGGACGACGGGTTAACGGGCGTTGTCTCATCAACCCGTCCGCCACCCGCGTCCCCGTACACGCCCGTGGACGAAAGATAACCGATCCATTGGATGTGTTCCGCGGCACGAATGTTTTCTGCGTACAACGCCAAAACCGGATCCCGGTCGCCCTCTTCCCCGCCGCCGTCGCGGGGCGGCGGCACGGAGCTCAGCAGATGGGTGACGCCGGAGAGAAGCTCGGCGGCATCGCTTAGGCGTGTATCGACGTCAAAGACATGCGCCTCGATCCCATCGGCGGCGAGTTCGGCCCGGCGTTCTTCCGACTGGCACGTGCCGGCGGCGGACCAGCCGTCGGACAACAATGCCCGTGCCAAGCGTCCGGCGCTGTAGCCGAGGCCGAAGCAGAAAAACCGTTTATCGGTTTCCTTGCCTTTTTCCTGGCTGCTTTCGGGACGTGTTTCAGAAGCCGTCATTGTATATTCTCCGGACCGGGAAATCGGGACCATTCGATTTCCCTAAAAATATGCGTTATAGAGGCCGAGACAAGCGGCAAACCGGAAACAAGACCATGCGAACCTCTTTGGCTCTTTTGTCTAACCTGTTTTTTGCCGCCGTTCTCACCGGAACGGCGGCCAAGGAGCTGGCGGCGAAGGAAATCGACCATCCGACCCAGTACTACGCCTGCATGGCGCTGGCCAAAAGTTCGCCGCAGGAAGCCTTCGACACCGCCTTGAACTGGCGCGACCTGGGCGGGGGAGACGCCGCCGACCATTGCGTCGCGGCCGCCCTGATCGGGCTTCGCCAGTACGTGGAAGCGGCGGGACGGCTGGAAAAACTGGCCGAGCGGGCGAAACAGAAACCCGGCGTACGGGCGGGGCTTCTGGCCCATGCGGCGCAGGCCTGGATTCTGGCAGAAAATCCGAACCGGGCCGAAGCGGTATTGACGGCGGCCCTGAAGCTGTCGCCGGATGACGGCAACCTTTTGATCGACCGGGCCCAGGCGCGTGGTGGGCAAAAGAACTTCACCGGCGCCGTCGAAGACCTGAGCCGCGCCATCACGCTGGAAGACCGCCGAGCCGATGCCTTCGTGTTTCGCGCCTCGGCATACCGCATGCTTGATAAGCTGGAGCTGGCGCTGGCGGACATCGAACGCGCCCTTGCCTTGCAGCCTAGCCATCCGGACGGCCTGCTGGAACGGGGCAATTTGCGCCGCCTGCGCCAGGACGACGACGGCGCCCGGCGGGACTGGCTCAACGTGATCCGCAACGATCCCGGCGGCGCGGCGGCCGACGCCGCCCGGCGCAACCTGGAAAGCATGGACGTCAAAACCGGACGGTAAGGTCCCGGTCGGACAATGAGCCGGGCATTGCGAGGCGGCGCCCGGCCGCAAAGGCGGGGCGGGGCTGTGGCGGCCCATCATCGCTAAAAATCCAGATTGGCGTAGTGTTTCTGCGCAGGCGTGCCGGGAATGCTGTCTTCCAGAAGCGGGCGGAAACTGGGCCGGGACTTGACCCGGGCATACCAGTCCTTGGCCTCTTCGTGATCCGACCACGGCACATCGCCCAGGTAATCAACGCAGGACAGATGCGACGCAGCGGCGATGTCGGCCAGAGAAAAATCATCTCCTGCCAGCCAGCGGCGGCGTTCGGTCAGGTAGCCCACGTAATCCAGATGGTGGTGGATATTGGCGTGCCCGGCGCGCACGGCGCCTGAATCCGGGGCACCCTGGCCGAGATAGCGTTTGATCATTTTCTGGCCGACCAGGTTTTCCGTCACCTCGCGGTCGAACTTGTCGTCGAACCAATGGATCAGGCGCCTGACCTCGGCCCGGGCGATCGCGTTGCGGCCGATCAGGGGTGGGACCGGGTGGACCTCATCGAGAAATTCCGTAATCGCGTCGGAGCCGGATATCGCCGTGCCGTCGGATTCCACCAGCACCGGGATGTCGCCCGCCGGATTAAGCGCCAGAAATTCGGAACGCCGCTCCCAGACGTTTTCGGCGCGCATCTCGAAATCAAGCTGCTTTTCCGTAAGCACGACCCTGACCTTGCGGCAGGTCGGCGACATCCAGAGGTGGTAGAGAACACGCATGATGGAAATCTATAGCCCTTGTGCCAGCGGGAAAACACCCAACCCCTGTTGCAGAAAAAATGCCGAGACGCTTTTTACCCCCCGCTCGCTAAATTGTGAACGGGGTTTTAGTGACACGAACGGCGTGCAAAGGCTATGCAATCGGCTAAGAATGTTCATTCGCTCGGAAAAAGGCCCGCCATGCTGATCAAAACCAAAAAAGCTTCTGACGTCCCGTCGTCCGAAATCACCCCGAAATCGGTGTACATGGACCGCCGGCGTTTTCTGACCACGGCCGCCATCGCCGGCGCCGGCGCTGCCTTCGGCACCATCGCGCCTCCGGGTTTTGGTTCGCCCGCGCTTGCTGCCCCTGGGCGCGGCCCGAAGCTGGAAGGCGTCAAAAAATCGAAATGGACTCAAAAATCCCTGGGCGAGGAGCTGACCGAATATAAGGCGGTCACCACGTACAACAACTTTTATGAATTCGGCACCGGCAAGACCGACCCGGCGGAACGCGCCACCAAGTTCAACCCCAAGCCCTGGAGCCTGGCGATCGAGGGCGCTGTGGAGAAACCCGGCGTCTATGACCTTGAGGATTTTATCAAGCCCCACCAGCTGGAAGAACGCGTCTACCGGTTTCGCTGCGTCGAGGCATGGTCCATGGTCGTTCCTTGGGTAGGTATTCCGCTCGCCGACGTCATCAAGCGCATGGGCCCGACCGGCAACGCCAAGTACGTCGCCTTCGAAACCCTCAACGATCCGAAACGGATGCCGGGCCAAAACCGCCGGGTCCTCCAATGGCCGTACAAGGAGGGCCTGCGCATCGACGAGGCCATGAACCCGCTGACACTGCTGGTCGTCGGGCTGTACGGCGAAGTGCTGCCCAACCAGAACGGCGCACCGATCCGCCTGATGGTTCCCTGGAAGTACGGCTTCAAGGCGATCAAGTCGATCGTCAAGATGACGTTCCAGGCAGAGCAGCCGCCGACGTCCTGGAACCAGTCCGCGGCCCGCGAATACGGGTTTTATTCCAACGTCAACCCAAGCGTGAATCACCCCCGATGGAGTCAGGCCAAGGAACGCCGCATCGGCGATTTTCTCAAACGCCCGACCAAGATGTTCAACGGCTACGAGGAAGAGGTCGGCCAGATGTACGCCGGCATGGATCTTCGGAAGCTTTTTTAGCGGCCTGCGCCCCGAACCGTGACGGGTGTCCCTCAGGGGTTCTAATTCCGCTATAACCGATTCATGAGTCGCAATATGTTTTCCCACAAAGCCGCCAAACCGGTGGTCTTCATCCTTGCCCTCGGCCCGCTGGCGTGGGTGACGTGGGCCGCCGTGAGCAGCGGCTTCGGCCCGGCGGGGCCGCTCGGCGCCAACCCCATCGAATACATCAACCGCTTCCTGGGCGACTGGGCGATCCGCTTCCTGCTGGCGGCGCTGGCCGTCACGCCGGTCAGCCGCGTCATGAGCAGGTACGGGGGCTGGTCCGGGCTGATGCGCTTCCGGCGCATGATCGGGCTCTATGCGTTTTTTTACGTCTGCCTGCACCTGTCCAGCTATATCGGCCTGGACCAGTTTTTCGACTGGCGGGAAATCTGGCGCGATATCACCAAGCGCAACTACATCACCGTCGGTATGGTCTGTTTCGTTCTGCTGGCGCCGCTGGCGGCGACGTCGACCAATGCCATGATCAAGCGGCTCGGCGGCAAGCGGTGGACGCGGCTGCACAAACTGGTCTACCCGGCAGGACTCCTGGCCTGCCTGCACTTCTATATGATGCGCAAGGGCATCCAGCTTGAGCCCATTATTTATGCCGCCATCTGCGCCGTCCTGTTGGGCTACCGGGTGGTCCAGGCGGGACGGAAAAAAGCCCGAAGCGGAGGGGCAAAACCGGCTCAATGAGCCTCGTCCCAGTTGTCGCCGGCGCCGGTATCGACGATCAAGGGAACGTCCAGATGCGCGGCCCCTTCCATCACCGTTTTTACCAAATCCCTGGTGGCGTCCAGCTCCTTGGCCGGGACCTCGAAAATCAGCTCATCGTGCACCTGTAGCAGCATGCGGGCCTTGAGACCGGCTTGCCCCAAGGCCCCCGGCAGACGGATCATGGCACGCTTGATGATGTCGGCGGCGCCGCCCTGGATCGGCGCGTTGATGGCGGCCCGCTCACCCAATCCCCGGACGTTGGGGTTCTTCTCGTTGATGGATTTGATGTGGCACTTGCGCCCGAACAGCGTGGTGACAAAACCTTGTTGGCGGGCCTGTTCCTTGGTCCGTTCCATATAATCGGCAATGCCCGGATATTTTTCGAAATAGGCGTCGATGTAGGCCCTGGCCTCGCTATTTTCGATGCCAAGCTGGCGCGCCAGGCCGAACGCGGAAATGCCGTAGATGATGCCGAAGTTGATCGCCTTGGCCTTGCGCCGGACCATCGGGTCCATGCCTTCCACCGGGTCGCCGAAGACCTGGCTTGCGGTCAGGGCGTGGATATCCTGGCCGGCGTGGAAGGCGTCTTTCAGCGCATCGATCTCCGCCACATGGGCGAGCAGGCGCAGTTCGATCTGCGAATAATCGGCGCTCAGCAACACCATGCCCTTATCGGCGATGAAAGCTTTCCGGATTTTGCGGCCTTCTTCCGTGCGCACCGGAATGTTTTGCAAATTCGGCCGGGACGATGCCAGCCGCCCGGTCGACACGGCGCCTTGCGAATAAGACGTGTGCACCCGGCCGGTGTCCGGATTTGTCTGTTCCATCAGGGCGTCCGAATACGTGCTTTTCAGCTTCGCCAGTTGCCGCCAGTCGAGCACCCGGGCCGGCAGATCGTTGCCCTGATCGATAAGACCCTCCAGCACGTCTACGCCGGTGGCGTAGGCACCGGTCTTGCCTTTTTTACCGCCGGACAGGCCCATTTCATCGAACAGGATTTCGCCAAGCTGCTTCGGCGAGCCGACATTGAATTCACGCCCCGCCAGCTTGTGGATATCGGTTTCCAGCACGCTTAAGCGGGCAGCGAAATCGTCCGACAGGCGTTTCAGTTCCTTGCCGTCGACCTTGATGCCGGTGCGTTCCATCTCGAACAGGACCGGCACCAGCGGGCGTTCCAGGGTTTCGTAAACGCTGACCATGTGGTCCTGAACCAGGCGCGGCTTCAGGGTCTGGTGTAAACGGCCGGTGATGTCGGCGTCTTCCGCCGCGTAATCCAGCGCCTTGTCCAGCGCCACCATGTCGAAGGTCACCTTGGCCTTGCCGGTGCCGGTAACGTCGGCGTACTTGATCGTGTCATGGTCGAGGTATTTCCTCGCCAGGTCGTCCATGCCGTGGCCATGCAGCCCGCCCGCCAGCACGTAGCTGATCAGCATGGTGTCGTCGACCGGGGTCACGGAAACGCCGTGGCGCGACAGCACAAGCATGTCGTATTTGATGTTCTGGCCGATCTTCAGGACCGACGGGTTTTCCAGCAGCGGCTTCAACAGCGCCAGCGCCTTATTCAGCGGGATCTGCTGCGGCACGTCGCCGCTTGCGCTATCATCACCGCCACCCAGATCGAGGGAGCCCTGCGCCGCCGGTTGCTTGTGGCCGAGCGGGACGTAGCAGGCCCGGCCCGGCGTCACCGACAGCGACACGCCGACCAGTTCGGCCTGCAACGCATCCAGCGATGTGGTTTCCGTATCCACCGCGACGGCCCCGGCCTTTACCGCCTCTTCGATCCAGGCCTCGAGCGCGTCCACGCTCTGGACCAGTTCGTACACCGCTTGCCCGACGCCGCGAGCGTCGGGAGTCTGGGGGTCCGAGGCAGCGGTATTCGATGCAAGCATATCTGATGCGGTCACGCCGAACTTCGCCTCCGCCGATTTTATCATCGACTTGAAGCCCTGTTCTGCCAAAAACGCCATCAGGGTTTCGCCTTGCGTTTCCCGGACGGCGAACGTGGACAGGTCGTGTTCCACCGGAACGTCATCCCTGAGCGTCACCAGTTGGCGCGAAATGCGGGCCGAGTCGGCCTCTTCCATCAGTTTTTCGCGGCGCTTGGTTTGTTTGACCTCGTGGGCGCGTTCCAGCACCGCGTCCAGGTCGCCGTATTCGTTGATCAGCAGCGCCGCCGTCTTGATGCCGATGCCTTGCACGCCCGGTACGTTGTCCGACGAATCACCGGCCAGGGCCTGAACGTCGATCACCCGGTCGGGGCCGACGCCGAATTTTTCCACCACCTCGTCCGGGCCGATGACCTTGTTTTTCATGGCGTCCAGCATGGTCACGCGGGGCCCTACCAATTGCATCAAATCCTTGTCCGATGACACGATGGTGACGTCGGCCCCCTGTTCCAGGGCGTGCTTGGTATAGGTGGCGATCAGGTCGTCGGCTTCGAAGCCGTCCATATCGATGGCGGCGACGTTGAGCGCACGGGTGGCTTCGCGTACCAACTCGAACTGCGGGATCAGGTCGTCGGGCGGCGCGTCGCGGTTGGCTTTGTATTCCGGGTAGATGTCGCTGCGGAAGGTCTTGCGCGCGCGGTCAAAGACGACGGCAATGTGGTCGGCGTCGGTGTCTGCGACCATCTTCATCAGCATCCGGGTGAAGCCATAGACCGCGTTGACCTGGGTGCCGTCGGGTCGCCGCATATCGGCCTTGATGCCGTAGTAGGCGCGGAAGATGAAGCCCGACCCGTCGATCAGGTAAACGTGGTGCGGTTTTCCGTTTAGGACCTTATCCACTGGTGTCGGCCTCCCGCCGGTTTTTTGGTCTTTGGCTTCGCGGTCACTTTATCGCTCCCGGTGACGGCTCACAACGCACAGACCTGTGGACAACCCGCGTGTTTGGCGGGCGAGATGTCGTCCTGATGCCGTCATTTCTTTCTTTTTTTCGTTTAAAATACCTAATTTTTACGAGAGCCAAAGCTTAACCGTTATCAAGGCAGTGGGGTGCGCATCCGGTGACAATGGCCGCCATATCATTGAGGACCATCGAAGCACAGGGAGCCATGCTATGGGCAGGGGAAAGATTACAGACCGGGTCGACGCCATCACCGGCATTGCGGATGACCGCCGGGTGGCGGCGCCGCCATGCCCGAAAAGCTGCAAGATCGAATTGACGGCACGCTGTAATTTCAAATGTTCGTTTTGCGCCACCGCCGAAAAGCTGCGCGACAAGGGCGACATGGACTGGGACTTCTACCTGAAACTCCTGAAGGAATTGCGCCGCTCCGGGGTCGAGGAAGTCGGCATGTTTTATCTCGGCGAAAGTTTCATCCTCGACTGGCTGCCCGACGCCATCCGTGCGGCCAAGGAGGAAGGCTTTCCCTATGTCTTCATCACCACCAACGGCTCGCTGGCCACCCCGGACAAGGTTCGCGCCTGCATGGAGGCCGGCCTCGACAGCATGAAATTCTCGCTCAATTACGCCGACGGGGAACAGTTTTCCGATATCGCGCGGGTCAAGGAATCGATCTGGGACGATGTTACCCGGAACCTCAAGGACGCCGCCCGCATCCGCGACGAAGGCAATTTCGACTGCGGCGTCTACGCGTCTTACATCAAGTATGACGGAGACCAGGGTGAGCGCATGCAGGCCGTGGTCGATGAGGTCGAACCGCTGCTGGACCAGGTCTATTCCCTGCCGCTGTATTCTCAGGCCGACCTGGTCGGCGTCGCCGAAAACGAACAGGGCTGGACCATTAGCGGCGGCAATCCGGGACGCGCCGACAACATGCGCGATCCGGTTCCGTGCTGGTCGCTGTTCACCGAGGCGCGGGTCACCTACGACGGCTTCCTGTCGGCGTGCTGCTTCGACCACGACGGGCGCTTTCGCATGGGCGACCTGAAGACCCAGCCGTTCATGGAGGCCTGGCACGCGCAGAAGTTCCAGGACCTGCGCACCGCCCATCTAAGCGGTGACGTGCGCGAAACGGTCTGTTCGGCCTGCGTGTCTTACGGATAATTTGGCTGCCAGGCAGCCGGGTGGCTAACTTTGGCGCGCCTCTAACCGGCGTCGTTTCCCGCCAGTTTCTTCTCTTCCGGGGGATCTTCGGGGGAGGCCCTATCGGCGCTTTCCGGGCTGTCCTGGTCGGCGGCCGGAAGGACTCTTTTCGCCGGGAAGCGGACGGTGACCGTGGTGCCGTGATTGAGGCGGCTGGCGATATCCAGGCTGCCGTCGTGTTCTTCGGCCAGCGCCTTGACCAGATAAAGCCCAAGCCCGGTGCCTTCGTGACGGCGGTCGAGGCCGCTGGAGGCCTGGGTGAACGGCTGCAAAACCTTTTCCAGTTCGTCTTCGGAAACACCGATGCCGGTGTCGGTGATGGAGAGGGCCAAGCCGCCGCCCGGTTCCAATTCGGCCTCGATGCGCACGGAGCCGCCCTTGGGTGTGAACTTGATGGCGTTGGACAAAAGGTTGAGCAGAATCTGCTTAAACCGCACGGCATCGGCCCTGAGGCGGGGAAACGTGCTGTCGATGGAAACGCTTAGGCGGATCTCCCCGCTTTCGGCGCGGCCCTTGACCACGCGCACGGATTCCCAAATGACCTCTTCCACGTCAAGATCTTCTTCCACCAGGTCCATGGCGCCGGCCTCGATCTTGGAGACGTCAAGAATATCGTTGATCAGCTCCAGAAGATGCCTGCCCGAAGAATGGATATCGGACACGTAGCCAGCGTAACGCTCGTTTTCGATCGAACCGAAAATCTCGTTCATCACGACCTCGGAAAACCCGATGATGGAATTCAGCGGCGTGCGCAGTTCGTGGGACATGTTGGCCAGGAATTCCGTTTTGGCGCGGTTGGCCAGTTCGGTTCTTTCCATGGCGGTCGCCAATTGCTCCAGCGCCCGGTTGCGTTCGATGACCTGTCCGATCTGGGCGCCGATCTGTCCCATGATAACAAGCATTTCCTGGTCTTCTTCATGGCGTATGTCGGAAAAGAATTCCATCACAGCCGCCACCTCGCCCCGCACCAGGATGGGGAACGCAATACCGGAGGCAAGCTTGATTTCGCGCGCCAGTTCGGCCCGCGGGAAATTCTTGTCCACGGGCAGATCGGTGATCCAGGCCGGCTTTCCGTTTTCCAGCACCCGGCCCGGCAGGCCTTCGCCCGCGGCGAACGCAAGCGATTCCGATACCCGTCGAAACCCCCCCAAACGCTCGGGCGAGGCCAGATGCCACAGCCCCGATGACACCAGCACGTCCGGATCGTCTTCAGACGGCACATAGACATGCCCGACAGGCCATCCGGTGTGTTCGCAGACCGCGTTCAGGGCCGCTTCCATGGCGACTTCGACGATGCGCGATTCGTTTGCCGCCTGGGCTACCGCCTGTAACAGGGACTGCTTTTCGGCGGCGCTGCGGATCTTTTCCTCCGCCTTCTTTCGGTTGGTGATGTCGCGCATGGTGCCGATGAACTTGCGTTCGCCGCCGAGGAAGAATTCCGCCACGTTCAGTTCGAACGGAAACAGGGTCCCGTCCTTGCGCCGGGCCATCAGTTCGCGTTCCCGTACGCCCAGGATCTTGCCCTTACCGGTATCCAGGTAATTGTCGATGTAGCCGTCGTGTTTCCTGGCATGGCCCGAGGCCATCAGGACCTTGAGGTTTTGGCCGATAACCTCGTCCGCGGTGTAGCCGAACAAATTTTCCGCCATCGGATTGAAGGTCTCGATCCGGCCTTTTTCATCCGACGTGATGATCCCTTCGGCGGCGTTTACGAAAACGGCGTTTGCGAGTTGGCCGGCTTCCTTCAGTTCCCGGGTTCGGTTATCGACGCGCTGCTCCATTTCGTCGCGGGTCCGCAGAAGGTCAATTTCGGCGCGGCGGCGCTTGACGTCGTTTTCCCGGAAAATCTCCAGCGCACGGGCCATGGCGCCGATTTCGTCATCGCGCTCGCGGCCGGGAATTTTGTCCACCCATTCGCCGTCCACCAGCCGGCCCATGGCCTGCGTCAAACGAGTGATGGGTTCGCCGGCCATGCGGCTGAGGAGAAAGGCGTTGGTCAGGAGAACCGCAAAGGTGACCAGAAGGGCGGCAAAAAAAGCATATGTGGAAATGCGGAGGAATTCGTCTCGCTGCTCTTTGACCGACAGACCGACGGAATAAGCGCCGATGACATCGCCTTCGGCCATCCCCATATCCACGCCGTGGCACTGGAGACATTTTTCATCCCTGGCCACGCCCCGGCCCAGAATCACCGGGCGGGTGTAGCGGTAAATTCCGCCCGCCACCATGCGCCCGACCGAAGCGCCGGTTTTCAGGACATCGCGATCGACGGCATCGCGCGGCGGCTCGATTTCCTTACGCCCGGTTTTTTTCTGAAAGGCCTCGACCTTCGGCCCCATCACCAGCCACAGTTTCAAGTCATGCCCGTAGTCCTTGGCGGAACGGTTGTATTGCTCGAGCGTGCCGTTGAGCGCGTCGAGGACGGGATTGTTGTCATCCTTGTCGCCCCGGTTCAGCATGGCCTGGGTGTGGACGGATTCCACAACGCCGAGGACATGGCCCGCCTGCTCCTTGACGTCGCGAGTGAATTCCTGGTACTGGGCGTAGACGAACGCGCCGACGCCGGCAAACAGCATAACCAGTAGCAAAAGGCTGACGCTCAACGTGATCCTGTGGCCGAATTTCGCGTTCTTAAACATCGTGACCAATCATCCGGTCCGTCCCCCCTGACATACCCGTCTCCCCTGACAGAACCCAAAGTATCCACTGGCAGCTAAAGCCACCCTGCCCCCGTCTCCGGGTAAAACCCTTTTTCTTAAGGGGGACTTTAGCCGAAACCGGCATCTAATTTTGTTTCGGAATGTGTCGTTTTGTATCCAAACCCCGCCTGCTACGGTCGCCCCCGCGGCGAATCCGGCGAGGGCGCCTGTGCGGCAGAAATCCGCTTTTTCCCCGAATTTAATGGCCCGCGGAAGCGGAAATCCCGGATTTCAGGACGAAATGACGGGAACAATAGGGACAAACGACGCTTCCGCTGTCCCCGTCCGTTTCTGGGCTCTTTTCACCGCCCTCCCCCGCATCCCCTTTCGGCACAATTTTCAGGGACACCATGGGGTGTCCCAGCGCGCCGCCGCCGCCGTCGCAGCCGACGGTGTCCGTTTCTACCTCTATGCGTTCCGTTTGTGTCATCGTTTCCTGCTTCTTGGCCGTTGACCCAGGCGATCACCGGATGATACCGATTGCCACCGGACAATCAATCGCCGCCTGATCCTGTCCGGCCATCAGGCCTGCGCCTTTGATCCACCGCGGCCGCAAACAGAGACATCGAATGCCCCCTGAAACGACGCGAAATATCCCCGAACTGGCGATCGAAACCTCGGACCTTTGCAAGACCTATGCTGCGTCAGGCGGCGGGGCGCCGGTGGATGCCCTGAAGGACGTCTCTCTGAAAATTCCCAGGGGTTCTTTTTTCGGACTGCTAGGGCCCAACGGCGCCGGAAAGTCCACGTTCATCAATATCCTGGCCGGGTTGGTCGTCAAGACCTCGGGCGAAGCCAGAATTTGGGACCACGACATCGAACGCGACATGCGCGGCGCGCGGCTGTCGATCGGCGTGGTGCCGCAGGAATTGAATATCGATCCCTATTTCACGCCACGCGAACTGCTGGAAGTACAAGCCGGACTTTACGGTGTGCGCAAACAGGACCGCCACACCACGGAGGTTCTCGACGCCGTAGGACTGGCCGACAAGGCCGACGCTTACGCCCGGTCGCTGTCCGGCGGTATGCGGCGTCGGCTGCTGGTCGCCAAGGCGATGGTGCATTCGCCGCCAATACTGGTGCTGGACGAGCCGTCCGCCGGCGTCGACGTCGACCTGCGCCGCCAATTGTGGGACCGGGTCCAGGAGATGAACCACCAGGGCACCACCGTGCTGTTGACCACCCATTACCTGGAGGAAGCCCAGGCGCTGTGCGACACCATCGCCATCATCAACCACGGGCGGCTGATCGCCTGCGAGCCGACCGGAGACATGGTCGGCCGGCTGGATACCAAGGAAATGACGATCACCGTGGACCGGGACATTGAAGATACGTCCGGAGCGCTCGGCGGCTTTCAGGCAGACGTGCTGAAAGGCCGGCGGCTGCGGTTCGCCTTCACCCCTTCGCGCACCAATTCCGGCGAGATTCTTGCCGCCGTCCAGGCTGCCGGCTACGGCATTATCGACATCGCGACGCGGGAAGCCGAACTGGAGGACATTTTCCTCAAGCTCACCGGCCAGCCAGACCCAGGGGCCGCATGACCGGAACGACCTTTTTCACACGAAAAAGCACCGGGCCCGCATGTAAATCCTCGGCGCGTCCGGGGCGGGGGCTGGCGTTAGCATTGGCGACCGGGATCGCCGTCCTGATGGGTGCCTGCGCCCCGACCATCCGCGCCCCCGGGGAGCCTATTCATGCGCCACGGCTGGATGCAGACAGCTTCCGCGCCGCCGACGGCGAAGTTCTTGCGGTGAAAAGCTGGGGCAATAAAAACGGGGGCAACAAAACCAAAGCCGTGCTGATCGCGCTGCACGGGTTTAATGATTATTCCAATTTTTTCACTGAGCCGGGGGCGTTTCTGGCGGATCACGGCATCCGCACCTACGCCTATGACCAGCGGGGTTTCGGGGCATCCGCCCATCCCGGTCTGTGGCCGGGCGTGATGGCCCTGAGCGATGACCTGAAGGCGTTTGTCGGTGTCGTCCGCGAACGCCATCCGGGACTGCCGCTCTATCTTCTGGGCGAAAGCATGGGCGGGGCGGTCATCATGGTCGCCGCCCAAACCGGACCAAAGGACAATTCCCTTCCCGTCAACGGCGTGATCCTGTCGGCGCCCGCCGTGTGGGGCCGTATCACCATGCCGTGGTACCAGCGCCTGGCGCTCTGGATCGGGGTTCACACCATGCCCGGCGTCACCCTGACGGGACAGGGCTTGAACATAAAACCGTCCGACAACAGGGAAATGCTGCTGGCGCTGGGCCGCGATCCGCTGGTCATCAAGGCGACGCGCATCGACGCCATTTACGGCCTGGTCAACCTGATGGACAGCGCGCTCGAAAAAGCCGCAAGCTTCCGGCAACCGGCGCTGATCCTGTACGGCGCAAAAGATGAAATCATCCCGCATAGGCCGACCCGCATCATGCTGGAACGCCTTCCCGAAGCGGCGCGCGGACGCCAGCGAATCGCCCTTTACAAGGACGCCTACCACATGTTGCTGCGCGACCTGAAGGCAGAGATCCCGTGGCGCGACATCGCCGGCTGGATCGAAGACCCAAACAAACCCCTGGCATCGGGCGCCGACATCGATTCCCGGACCCGCCTGAATGATATGACCGAGCGGGCAAAAAAGACCCCGTAGGGCTTACCCATAGGCCCTAACCGTAAACCACGTCCTTGCAGATTTTGACCATCTGGCGTTTTGAAACCCGCTCCGCGAAACCCGTATCAGGACTGGCCTCGAGCACCGCCTGATAGAGATCGGGCGCCTGTTCGACCAGTTCCGATAATTGCCAGGGGAACCGCTCGAAGGCCTCTTTGGCCCGGCCGACGGCGGCCCGCACGTCTTCTTCCAGGGCTCCGTCCCCGGCGCTATCGGCGGCCATGTCCTCGATCACCTCGGCAATGGCCAGCAAAGCCGCCTTCGACCAGCAGTCCGGCGACAAACGGTCGTTGAACCTTTCCAGAAGCTCTTCGCTGCCGTCGTCGAGCGCGTCCAGAATCTCGAACTTGTTGGTCAGCCCCTGCGCGTACAGATCATAAACCTGCTTCAACACGGGGTGCAGATTGTTTCCGGCGCAGCTCTTGGCGGAGGGACAATCATCACAGGATCGCACGCTTTTCTCCTTTTTTACCGGGCCTTATCGAGGGCGGATCAGGGCTTTTGTCAGGCCATGACTTCTCCATATGGTCCGGGGTTGGAAAAAATTAAACCTAATTTCATTGTATCCTGTTACCCGTAGCAGCAAAATACGGTCTCGTCCCTAGGGGAGATAATAATATTTCGCCGTGTTCAGCCGGTTTAGGCTTTGCGGAAATCCGCAAAGGAGGGGAATAAATATGGCCAATGGGGGCACCCCACTCGCCGAAGACAAGGCCTCCACCTTCGAGTTGATGGTTCGCCATGACGAGAAGTTGAAAGTCTTCAACGACACGGTCCCGGCGGGCATCCTTGTCCTGCGCGTCGATGACGGCAAGGTCATCTTTTCCAACCGGTTTTTCCATGAAACCCTTGGTGCCGACGGCGGACAGGTGTTGGGCGAATCCTGGGACAAGTTCTTCGTTGATGCCGATGAACGCCAGAACCTGATGGTCGAATTCGTCGAAAAAGATGAAGTCCGCAATTTCGAGCTGCGCCTGCAACGCAAGGACGGCGGTGTCATATGGGGGCTGGCGTCCATGTCCAGCATTCCCATCGAGGACGAAGATCTTTTGCTGTTCGCCTTTATCGACGTAACGCAGCTGAAAGAGGCGGAAGCCAAAATTCAGATGCTGGCCAATTACGACACCCTGACGGAACTGCCGAGCCGCCGACTGTTTTCCGACCGCCTGAAAAAGGCCATGAACCGGGCCGAACGCGCGGAAACGGAAATGGCCGTTTTGTTCATTGATCTGGACGGGTTCAAGGCGGTCAACGATACCCTGGGCCATGAAGCGGGCGATTCCGTACTGAAGGAAGTCGCGCTCAGGCTTCGCGATTGCATCCGCAAACCCGACACGGTGGCCCGGCTTGGCGGCGACGAGTTCATCGTCATTATCGAACACCAGAATACCGAAAACGCCACCATCGTCGGCGAGCGCATCGTCAAAAGCCTGAGCCGGCCGATCGAGACTCCCGATGGCACTGCCAACATCGGCGCGTCCATCGGCATCGCCTTCTTCCCGCGCGACGGAAAACAAGAAGACGAACTGCTGAAAGCCGCCGACAAGGCCATGTACAAGATCAAGAAAAGCAGCAAGGGTGCCGTCGGGTTCGTTTAATATCCCAAATTCAGCTTAAGCCCTGCTTATACCACGGCAACATCGGTATTGGTGATGGTGGTATCGACGACGGCCAGCAGGTCCAGTTCGGCCGCCGAAATTGCCGTATCGGCGCTGCCGTCGTCGGTGAAGGCGTAGATGCCGGTTTCATTGCCGGCCTTGTTCTGCACTAGGAATATGGCTTTTTCTCCGGCCCCGGCGTTACCAAGAACGCCGATCGCCGCAGACACATTGGCCAGGGAATCGAGATTCTGGGCCTTCGCATTGTTGATATAAAATACCCCGTTGGTGGCGCCGGCCAGATCGACGCCGCCGCTGACAACGGCCGCCGTACCGGTGCCGTTGAGTGATATCCCCGCATTTAGAATCTGGATCGCATCCGTTCCGGCCTCGAAATTATTAACCTGGTCGGCCTTAGCCAGTGTCAGGTCCGAAGAGCCTTCATTAAATGCCCCGTACTTGACGATATCCGCCGAGCCGTCACCAAACCCTAAGTTAATGGTGTCCGCGCCTGTACCGCCGGTGACGGTGTCCGCGCCGGCGCCGGCGTTGATGGTGTCCAGCCCGGCCCCGCCGATGATGATGTCCGCCCCCGCACCGCCATTGAGGGTGTCCGACTTGGCCCCGCCGGTCAGGGTGTCATCGCCGCTGCCGCCGCTCAGGGTTTGATCGCCCGTAGTGTTGATCCAGACCTGGTTGGAGCCGTTGACGGAGGTATAAAAATCCTTGTCGCCATCGCCATCCACATCCGCCGCGGCAACGTCCGTGACGCCGGTGCCGGCCACGGTTACACCGGAATCGGCGAACACTCCGTTGCCGTCGTTCAGCCAGATCTTGCTGCCGCCGCTGGCATTGGCCGTGAAGGCGTCGAGATCACCGTCGCCATCGATATCGGTCAAGCTCACACCTTGCGTATCCGCGGAACCCAAGGACTGGCCGAAATCCGTGAACGCGCCCGTTCCGTCGTTGAGATACACCTTGTTGGCGCCGGTATTGCCGACGAAGGCGTCGAGATCGCCGTCGCCATCGAGATCGCCAAGGGCGACGGCGTTGCTCAACAGGGTCGCGGTGGTATTCGAGGAATTGGTGAACGTGCCGGAGGCGTTGTTCTTCCACACCGAATTGGCTTGGCCCGTATTGGTGACGAAGGCGTCCTTATCGCCGTCGCCGTCCAGGTCGCCCAAGGCAACATCGGTGCTGTTGGACGTGCCCAGGCTTTGCGTGGAATCCGTGAACGTGCCGGTGCCGTTGTTGGTGTAGATCCGGTTGCCCTGGCCCGATGTATTCGCCACGACCATGTCCAGGTCGCTGTCGCCGTCCACGTCGGCGAGCGCGACGGCGGTGCTGGCATTGGTGCCGAAGCTCTGGGCGGAATCCGTGAATGTCCCGGTGGCGTTGTTCAGCCACACTTTGTTGCCAGCTCCGCTGTTGGAAACCACGGCATCCAGATCGCCGTCGCCGTCCACGTCGCCGAGCGCCACATCGGTGCTGTTGGCCGTGCCCAGGCTTTGCGTCGTACCACCGAAGCCGCCCTTGCCGTCGTTGATCCAGGTGCCGTTGGCCTGATTCTGGTTGACGGTGAAGGCGTCCAGGTCCCCGTCGCCGTCGAGATCACCCGTGGCGACGCCGGTGGTGTTGAGCGACCTGGCGGTCAGGATGATGCCTCCGGGATTGTTGTTCGAGTTGGCCACCAGGATGTCCTTCTTGCCGTCGCCGTTGAGGTCCCCGATATGGACTTCGTTGGTCCAGCCGGTGCCGACGCCCAGATTGACCAGGGTAAAGTTGCCCTTGCCGTCGTTGATGAAAGTTTCCGTCGCCGCTTCCGTCGCCGCAACCGCATCCAGGTCTCCGTCGCCATCAATGTCCACCAGTTCGCCGTCGGCCCGGGTATCCCAGCCGTTGGCATACTGACCGAGGATCTGGCCGGTGTCGGTGAAGGTCCCGGAACCGTTGTTGAGGAATACCTGATTGCCCAGGTAGCGGTTGAAGGCGAAAACATCCAGATCGCCATCGCCGTCCAGGTCACCCATGGCAATGTCGTTGGTCGCCCCGGTGGTGGCGGTGCCGACATTACTAAGACCCGATACGCTCAAAGTCCCCGTGCCGGCCGCCCCGGTGTTGGAAAACGTTCCGGAGCCGTTATTAACCCAGATATTGACCGGGTTGCCCCAGCTACCGGTGACGGCGTCGATATCGCCGTCGCCGTCGATGTCGCCCGTGGCGACCGAGCGGTAGCTGGTATTGCCGGAGATAATCAGACTCTGGCCGGTGTCGCTGAAGGTCCCGGCGCTGCCCGACGTGTTCAAAAAGACCTTATTGCCGGCGTCGGAAGCGACGAAGATGTCCTTCAGGCCGTCCCCGTTGAAGTCGGCCAGGGCCACATTGGTGCCGGTCGTCGTGAAGTCCAGGGTCTGGCCCGAGGATGTAAACCCGCCGGCGCCGTCGCCGAAATAGACCGGTTGCGCCGTTGCGCTGGTTTCGGCCAGGACCATGTCCAGCTTGCCGTCCCCGTTGAGGTCGGCGAGTTCCATATTATGGGTATGCTTGTCGGCAATGACGCTGGTGAACGTGAACGTTCCACTGCCGTTGTTGAGACCGACATAGGTATCCCAGAGGGTTGCGCCGACCCCGCTGGCCTCGCCGTTGATGATGATGTCCAGGTCGCTGTCGCCGTCCACATCGGCCAATTGGCTCGCCTGGGACAGGAAGGTCGAGATCAGGCTGTCGAACTGATAGGCGTTGGTGAAGCCCAAGGGCGTCTTGCCGGCCAACGAGACCGACGACGCGCCGCCGGCAGACTCCACCACAGGCGCGGGCGGCGGAGGCGGAGGCGGAACCTCTTCGGGCGGCGGGGCCTTTTCGGGTGGCGGCTGGTACTCGGGCGGCGGCGGGGGGGGCGGGGCGGGGGGGGGGGGGGGGGGGGGGGGGGGGGGGGGGGGGGGGGGTTCCGGTGCCGGGGCTCCGCCTCCGGTCCCGGCGCCGATGGGATCGCCGATCTGGCCCCGAACCTCGACCAGCACTTTGTCGACAATACCCTTGACGACGTCAGCGATGGCTTTCGGCGAGCCGAAATGGTTCGGGTCGTTCGCCAACAGGGTCCGAACGCTGGTTTCCACGGCCGCGTCGCTGGCTGCCGCCATGGCGTCACCGATACTCCCGCCCTCGGCCAAGACCTTGTCGAAGGCTTCCGCCGCCGCTTTTTCGGCGTCGGTGAGAATGCCTTCCGCGACGGCATCCGCCGTTCCTTCGACAGGGCCATCTTCCGGGGTTTCCTCGCCGGCCGGCGCGGCGTCTGTCTGGTTGGCCTGGTTTTCGGGGTTTTCCGCATTTTCTCCACCGCCATCGGTGGCTCCGGCGGGCGGTTTCGGGGCTACGGCTTTGGCCTTGGCGTAGAACTTCGACAAGGTCGCCGCGGGCAGCACCACCGGTTTGGTCGGCGGCACGAAGCCGCTGGAAATATGCGATGTCTGGTTAGGCGTCGACAGGATCTGACTGCCGCCCTGGGTCTTGATGACTATTTCGCCGGATCCGCCGCCGGCATCGGGGAACATGGAAATCAGGTTGGGCTGGCCTTCCGGCGCCGCCTGACCGCCACCCGACGTGCCGCGAATGCCGATGGTCGCCACCGGCGTGGTAATGAGGCTGGCGTCGACGTCGGTCTTGGCGATCTGGCCGGAAACGAAGGTAAACAGGCCTTCCACCACGCTGACCGCCGACGAGCCCGACTGGGTCGCCGGGTCATAGACCATTTCATCGATGGTCATGGAGCCCTTGTCGGCCAATGAAAACGTGCTCTGGTCGGCGAAGGTGATGCCGATCGCCCCGCCGTCGGCGGTTTCCACCGTGTCGCCCTGGTATATGGGGGCGCCGTCGGCGGCCTGAACCTTGGAGCCATCGGTACGGGTGATGCTTACCGAACCCTGCAGGGAGCTGATCTTGCCGACTGCCTCCACACCGTGGGCCTGCGCAAGCTCAACGGCCTGCGCGCCTTCGGGGGACGGAAAGAATTCCGGGTCTAGTGATGTCTCGAGAACCATTCTGGCTCCGATCTTCTTTTATTTCGTTTTTTATCCTCAAGACCATATTCTATGGCCGTCTTTTCTAAATTTTTTGGAAACACCGCCTGGTTGATATACCCAGTCTATGTACTAAGCGCCGCCGGTAACGGAGAGGCGTACACGGCCACAAATTCGCGTGACCCGGATGATTTTCCTTTTTATTAACAAGATAGACTAGGTTACCCACTATCGTACGCGCAACTTATAATTCCTAATAATTTAGGGTTATTGAATCTTTTGGTGCAATTTATTCCCCGAATGCGGGGCCCCTTGCGAAGGCGCGCGGAGAAGCGTAAGTTCAGCTCCGTTGACGGTCCGCCCTGTTTACGTCGGCCGTTTCGCCCTTAGCCCAAGGGCATCGGAGCACCCGTAGCTCAGCTGGATAGAGCGCTGCCCTCCGAAGGCAGAGGTCACAGGTTCGAATCCTGTCGGGTGCGCCAATCTTTTCATTTTTTACCCGGAACGACCCCCGGAATACTTTCCATTTTCCGTCGTGGCCGCTTCAGATATAATGTCAAGCGGGGGCCTTCATGGAGTCCACGGTGATCGTCCTGTGTTCGGGGAAACGGATGGCCGCGACCGTTCCCTGGCCCAACTCGCTTTCGATCTCCAGTGAGCCTTCATGCAGTTCCATCAACGTTTTCACCAACGACAGGCCGAGCCCGGTTCCTTCGTGGCTGCGGGTCTGGGAATGGGCGGCCTGGGCAAAGGGTTCGGTGATGTGCTCCAGATCCTCCGCCGCGATGCCGACGCCGGTGTCGGAAACTATTACACTAACGCAACGATCGTTGTATTCAGCGGATATTGATACGGAACCATCTCGCGGCGTGAACTTGACCGCATTGCCGATAAGGTTCAACAAAACCTGCTTGATGCGCAGTGTATCGCCCCGCACCTCGGGCAGGTCGGCGGGGAAATCGCTCTCCAGCCGCACCCCGGCATTACTGGCGCGCTCGCGAACCATGCTCAGGCACGAACCGGCGACGGCGGCAATTTCCACACCCTCGTCAGACAGGTCCATGGCGCCGGCCTCGATCTTGGATACGTCCAGGATATCCTTGATCAGGTCGAGGAGATGGCGGCCGGACGCGTTGATATCGCTAAGGTATTCCAGGTATCGCTGATTGCCGATGGCGCCGAAAATCTCGCTTTTCAGCATATCGGAGAACCCGATGATGGAGTTCAGCGGGGTCCGCAGTTCGTGGCTCATATTGGCGAGAAATTCGCCTTTCGCCCGGTTGGAATATTCGGCCTCTTCCTTGGCCTGGCGCAGGTCCGCCTCCACGCGCTTGCGTTCCTCCACCTCTTCGGACAATTCACGGGTCCGTTCCAGAACCCGCACTTCCAGTTCGTCGCGCGCCTGGCGGAGCGCGGTTTCTGCCTCGACCTGGGCGGTGATGTCGGTGGCGGTGCCACGATAGCCCAGGAATTCCCCGTCGCCGTTGAAACGGGGCCGGCCGGAGAGCCGGATATAATACCGGCGGCCTTCGTATTGCCCGCCCCGGGCGCCGGGATTGGACATGACGAAACTGCTAAACGCGCGGCGCGCCTCCAGGTCCTGGCGGTGTTGATCCCAATCCTCGCATGACGCCTCCAGCGCCGTCTTATCGGCGGTTTCGCTACGGGTCTTGTCGATAATTTCGCTCGGGGTGCGGCCCGTCACCTCGTAATAGCGCTCCGAAACGTAGGTAAACCGTAAGTCCCGATCCATTTCCCAGAACCAGTCGGACGCCGTTTCCGCCAGATCCCGAAAGCGGCTCTCGCTTTCCAGCAAGGCGTCCTGGGCCTTCTTGCGTTCGGAAATATCCTCGACGAAACCGGTGAACATCTTTTTTCCGCCCAGCACCAGTTCACTGATGCCCAGTTCCATGGGAAATTCGACGCCGTTCTTGCGCAGACCCACGACCTCGCGGCCAATGCCGATAATCTTATCGTCCCCGGTGGCATGGTAGTTTTCCAGATACCCATCGTGCTTGGAGCGGTCCGGTTCCGGCATCAGCATGGAGACATTCCTGCCGATAACCTCGTCCGGGGCATAGCCGAATATCTTTTCCGCCGCCGGGTTCAGGGTTTGAACGAGGCCCTTTTCATCAATGGTGATAATTCCGCCCACCGCCTCTTCGAGAATAAGGCTGAGCCGTTCCTCGTTTTCCCGCAGAGCTTCCTCGGATTTTTTGGATTCCGTGATGTCGTTGCGGATGATCAGTGTGCCGCCGTCTGACGTGCGGTATTCGCGGAGCATCACCCACTGCCCGGTTTCGGCGATATGCAGCAACGACGGCTCAAGGTTTTGATGCCGTAACAATCGTTCCTTAATATAGGTTTCCGGGTCATCCGCCGCGCCGGTGACGTAGTTGACTTCTGTCACCGCCCTGATCACGTCCTCGAACCGCATTCCCGGCACGAACATGTGGTCGATAACGGAATTTTTCACCCGGTATTTGGAATTGCAGAACACGAAGCGGTCGTCCGCGTCATAGAGGGCAACCCCGTCCTCGATGCTTTCCAGAGCATCGATCAGGCGGGCTTCGGTCTCCCGGGCCAACTTCTGGAAGCGTTGGCGGGCCCATTCCTCCCTGCGGATCACATACAGCAGCGCCGCTGTCACCCAGACCGCGAACAGGGCCAGAATACGGTTGATAACGACGACCCAGTACACTCCCCCCGGGGAAGAAAGCCAATACCCGGCCAGGATCAGGACAGAGGACACAAACGCCAGGACAAAAATATGCCGTCGCCGGGGCAGCCACCAGGCCATCGCGACCACGGCGATATAGGGAACACCCCACGCCACGCCCAGCGGCAACAGCAGATCGCCGATGAAAAGCACCACCGCCAGACCGCCTGCGGCGGCCATCGAAACGGCCGGCGTTAACTGTTTGCTGAACATCCGTCGCCTCACCGGAACGAAGACGGGCATTCCAGTGCCCTCAAACTCAAGGCTTTTTGAACCGCTTGGATACGGCTTCTTCCCTAATTGCCGACAACAATAGTGCGGTTTTCAGGGAATTTACAATAACCCAATGTTTTTAAAACAATTTCCACGCAATGGTTATAGCGATGCCCCGCTCAAGACCGAACGGGGAGAGGCCGGGCCTTGCAGCCGGGCCCTTCAATCCAGATCAAGAACGTCGAAGGCAATGGAAATCCGCACCTCGTCGGATTCGAAGGGTACCGTGCGGTGATAAAAATAAGACGGGAAAAGCACCATCAGGCCTTCCTCGGGCCGGATCAGACGCACTTCGGGCGCCTGGGTACCGTGAAAGTCGTCGGGCGCGCGGCCGAATTCGATCCAGCCGGCGTGGCCGGGGTCGTCGGCACGGACCACGGCGGGGATTTTCGGGTAATACACGCCCGACAACCACGCCGATGGATGGATATGCGCCAGTTGATGACCCTGACGGTCCATGGCCACGCCCCACACACTAAGGCCCATACGGTCGGGCCGCATCGCCAGCCAGGGGTGAGCTCCGTCATCCGGGTCGTCCGGCGGCAGTTCCCGGCGATAATCATCCACCGCCGCCGTGATCAGGCTTTCCAGCGCCGCCACCGGACCTTTCGGTTCGACCAGCAACTCCCCCGAATGACGGCCGGACCGGGTCGCATGGGATGCCGGCTGGCGCACCAGCGACGGATGGCCGAGCACATGCTCAGCCAGCGCCCGGTTGAAGTCCGCCATATCGGCAAAGCCCTCCGGCGCGGTATGGCGAATGGAGCGCAACAGGCGGTCGAAATCATAAAGGTCCCGGACGCCGTCCCTGTCGCCGGCGTCTTCCAGGGCGATGGCCTTGAACGCCAGCATGGAAATGTTTCCGGGATGGTCCTTGAGATACACGTCACACACATCGAGCGCCGCTTCGGGTCTGCCCTGCTGCAAATACAGATCGCCCAGGTTGACCCGTACCTTGTCGTAGTCCGGAGCCATGCCGATAGCCCGGAGATACGCCGCCTCGGCCTCTTCCAGCCGCCCCATCTCCTTAAACCCATAGCCGATGTTGACCTCGGCCCCGGCGTGGTCCGGAGCGCACTCCAGCGTCTTGCGGTAACTGGCCATGGCGTCGTCCAGCGCGCCCGTTTCCTGACAGGCGACGCCCAGATTGTAATGCGCCTCGGCGAAATCCGGGTTTAGGCCCACGGCCTTGCGATAGGCGTGGATGGCGTCGACCGGGCGGCCCAGCTCCATATGCACGGCGCCGGCGTTGTTGAGCGCGTCTGCATGATTAGGATCGATGTCCAGCGCACCCGCGTAGGCCGCCGCCGCCTCATCCAGCCGGCCCAGCGCCTTCAACACATTGCCGAGATGAAAAGGCCCGGACGCCGAGGCCGGTTCCAGGGCGATGCAGCGCCGGTAACACGCTTCGGCCTCGGTAAAACGGCCTTGCGCCTCAAGGGCGATGCCGAGATTGAATTCTGCGTCCCGGTTATCCGGACTGGCATCGACGGCCCGGCGGTAAGCGGCTTCGGCAGCGGCCAGGTCGCCTGTGGCCTTGAGAACATTACCCAGGTTGTTGTGGGCATCGGCAAAGCCGGGGCGAAAGGCGATAGCGGTTTCCAGCAGGGAAATGGCTTCCGCCGCATCACCGGCCTGAAAGGCCGCCACCCCGGCCAGATTCAACGCCTCCGTATCGCCCGGATCGCGCGACAGGATCTGCCCGATAAGCCCGAGCGCGTCGGACGGGCGGCCCGAACGCAGCGCCGCAGCCGCCTGCCCTAAGGCGTCCCCTGCGGATGGAGAGATGGATGGAGAGGCGGTCGGGGAAACAGGCGTGGATGGGGACGTAAATGGGGGCGTGAATTGGGGTGGGGTCGGGGCTACGGTTTTTTTACGGAACTTTTTCGCCGCCGGTTTCTTGCGTCCGCCTTTTTTCTGCTTTTTCACGCCCGCCGCCTCATGGTGTCTTTGGGGCCGGTATCGGTTTCGCAGTTTCCCCGGGCCCCGGGATTCGGAACGGCGGCGGGAAAGACGGCTTGCCCGAAGGCGTTTGGTCCCCAGCCTCTTCGGTCTTCAGGCCGATGGCCTTCTGAAAATCGCGGACAACATCCTGAAAACCGCCGCGTTCCTCCTTCGGCGTAACCAGAAAAATTAAAATCCACGCCGCCAGGGTGAGGATAAAAAACGCCGTCGTCGCCTTTGCCATCAGCGGCTTCAGGTGCTTCACGCACCAGAGCCCGAAGGGACTTTCGGAATCCTTCATCTTTCGCCGGACGACGAAGATCGCCACAAACAGGGCGCCAATCAGGGCGGGCACAAACCAGGACGCCATATTCCCTACTCTCCTCCCCACTCATCTACGTTATGTTTCGGGTTATCGCCGATCAGGTGCAGGACAAGCTCCCGCCGGTGCGGGCGGGTGCGGTGTTCGAACAGGAAAATCCCCTGCCAGGTACCTAAAACCATTTCGCCCCCGGAAACGGGAATGCCCAGCGACGTCTCCGTCAGCGCCCCTTTGATGTGGGCCGGCATATCGTCGGAGCCTTCCGTCGTATGGGAATACAGCGAAAGGTCTTCCGGAACCAGTTTTTTGAAAAACCCCTGCATGTCCCGCATCACCGACGGGTCGGCGTTTTCCTGGATCACCAGCGACGCTGATGTATGGCGGATATAAATAGTGAGCAATCCGGTGGACACGCTCTGTTGGCGCAGCCATTGGGTTACCTCTCCGGTGACTTCGAGCAACCCCTGCCCCGGTGTCTCGACGGTGAGCGTACCCTGCGCCTGTTTCATGCCTTCCAAGCCCCGCCCTAACCAATCCGGTGCAGGCGTTCGCCGTTCCGCCTCAGCCAGTCGCGGCCCCAGTCCATATCATCGGTCAACGTGCCGACCAGCCGCCAGAACTCCGGTCCATGATTGTGTTCGGCCAGGTGCGCCACTTCGTGGGCGACGACGTAATCGAGAACGCTTTCGGGCGCCATCACCAGCCGCCAGCAAAACGACAGGTTGCCATCATGGGAACACGACCCCCAACGGCTTTTGGTATCACGGACGGTGATGCGCCCCGGCGTGCGATCGAGAACCGCCGCCTTGTCCCGGACTTTCCCCCGGATACGCGCCTTCGCTTCGCCCCGGAACCAGTCGCGCACCCGCCGGGCCGTATGTTCAAGACCCCCGGCGACGAGGATGTTCGCACCTTCCAGCCTGACCAGGCCGCGCCCAGCGCCGGTGTGGCGAATGACATGATCGACGCCGCCCAACGGCACCACCGCGCCGTCCACGAACGGGATTCTGGGTGGGCGGCCTTCGAGCCGGGCCAGCACCCAATCCGCCTTGTCGCGGACCAGGGCAAGGCCTTCCTCAACGCCTGTGCGTCCCGGCAGGGTGACGACGACGCCATCCTCTGCCCCGTCCTGGTTCCCGTCGTTGTTCGTGTCCAGGCGCAGGATGATGCGGCGCGCACGGCGATTACGGAGAAACCGCACCGCCACCCGCCTGCCGGCGAGGTCGACTGAGGCTTCCCGTGACAGCGCCTTGGTCATGTATATGCCTCTAGGATACCGGCGGAATGGAAAAGCCGATGGCGTCGAAGGCGTCGAAAAGGGCGTCGCGGTCGGCATCGTTCATACGCATCAAAGGCGGACGGATGTTGAGCCATCCGTCGGTTCCGGAATGACGCGCCATCAGCGTCTTCAATGCCGTCGACAGTGGGAATTTCACGATCGCATTGCGCACGGCGGTCAGGGTTTCGTGAGTCGCCTGAACGTCGTCGCCGTTCTTCCAACCCTGATAAACCTCACCGGCCAGTTTCGAGCCGACATTGGCGCACGCCGTGATACAACCCGCACCACCGGCCTCGATCAACGGCAGCATCAATTCATCGGAACCGGCAAACACGGCGAAACCGGGAAACGCTTTCGCCGCCCCGATCATGTTGTCGGCATCGCCGGAGCTGTCCTTCATGCCGGCCACCGTGTCCGGGTATTCCTTCAACAGGCGTTCGATCAGCGCATAGGAAATCGGCACGGTCGACATCTGCGGGAAGTGATAGAGGCAGATCTTGAGATCCGCATCGCCGACCTGCTGGATAATTTCCGAGTACGCCGCGAACAGGCCGTCGTCGCTGGGGTTCTTGTAATAGAACGGCGGCAGCATCAGGACCCCCGGCGCGCCGTTTTTCAAAGCCGCTCTGGTCAACGCCACGGCGTCGGGGATGGCGCACGCGCCTGTCCCCGGCATCAGGGTATCGCCGGGGATGCCGGCCTCGGCCAGCCCGTCCAGAAGGGCGATCTTTTCATCGACACTGAACGAATTGGCTTCGCCCGTGGTGCCCAGAATAGCCAGGCCGTCGCAGCCGTTATCGAGCAGCCAGCGGCAATGAGACGCCATCAGGCCGACGTCCGGCGTGCCGTTGTCCGTTTGTGGGGTCAGGGCTGCGGCGTAAACGCCGGAAAAGGCAAATTCCTGTTGAGACACGGTTTCATCACTCCTTGTTGAATGGATGTTTACTCACTTCGGCCAACCGACAACGCGGCCTTCCAGATCGTCGGTGTCACGTTCCGAAACCACGCGGCCCCGCACCGACACGACGGCCTGATGCACCGTTTCCGGATCGCCGGACATCAACGGATGCCACCAGTACAAATCCTTGCCCTCATTGACCAGCCGGTAGGCGCAGGTACTGGGCAACCATTCCAGTTCGCGAACCGCGCGCGGCGTCAGGATGCGGCAGTCGGGCACGAAGCGCTTGCGGTCGTCGTAGCTGACGCAGCGGCACTGTTCGGTATCCAGTAGGCGGCAGGCGACATCGGTGTACTGGATTTCACCGGTGGATTCGTTTTCCAGCTTATTCAGACAGCATTTGGCGCAGCCGTCGCACAGCGATTCCCACTCCGCCCTGGACATCTGATCCAGCGTCTTGGTCTGCCAGAACGGCTTTTCCAAGGGGGCCGCGTTCGGTTTTCCGGGCATCAAACGGTTGCTCCTGATTGCGTCAAAGAGGTACCCCGTCCGATAAAGGTTGTCAAAGAAACCGCCACCCTATTCCCGGTCGATCAGGTGGAAAAACGACCCCGCCACCCGGCCATCGGCCAGGCCAAAAGAGCCGAGATCGTTGCCCGCGGCATCCGTGGCCTCGAACAAAGGCGCACCGTCTTCGGACAGCGTCGCCGAATAATGAAATTCGTGGCCGCGGAACACCGCCCCGGCCTCGCCCAAAGGATTGCCGCACAGCGCTTTCATCCGCCGGTAGCCCAGATGTAATTTGCGTTCGGCGAAAGACGTCTCCAGACCGAGCAGCCCCGCCATGGCGTGGCGCGTGCCTTCGGCATCCACCAGTCCCCGGCCCAGCACCATGTAGCCGCCGCATTCGCCGAACACCGCCGCCCCGGCCCCGGCCCGGCTGCGCAGCCCGTCCTGAAAAGCCAAAGCCGCCGACAGCCGTCCGCCATGCAGTTCCGGATAGCCGCCCGGCAGATACACCGCATCCGCATTTTCATCCGGCGCCTCGTCGGCCAGCGGCGAAAAGAACACGATGTCAGCCCCGGCGTCGCGCCAGCCCCCGATCACGGAGGCATAGGAAAAGGCGAAGGCTTCATCGGACGCCACCGCGATGCGCTGGCCTATTGGGAGCAGAGGGGAAACCCTGTCGCCGCCGTCAAATTTGAGCGGGCCGGCAAGGCCCAGAAGTCCGTCCACGTCCACATGCGCCGCCACCAGCCCGGCCGCGGTTTCAAGGAACGTCTCAAGATCGGGATGCTCGACCGCCTGCACCAGCCCGAGATGGCGTTCCGGCAGGGCCAGTCCATCCGCCCTCGGCAGACAGCCCAGCACCGGAATTTCCGGCATCGACTGGGCACAGGCCTGCCTTAAAATATCTTCGTGCCGCCCGCCGCCAACCCGGTTGAAGACGACGCCGGCGACGGACACGTCGGCGCGGTATTCGGCAAAGCCCTTGAGCACGGCGGCGGCGGACGCGGCCTGGGCACGGGCGTCGATGACCAGCACCACCGGCCAGCCGGTGCGGCTGGACAGGTCCGCCGTGGAGCCATCGCGTTCGAGTCCCTCCGCTTTCACGAAGGCGCCGTCGAACAGGCCCATGACTCCTTCGCAGATCACCGTGTCCGTATCCAGGCCAGAGGCCAGGGCGTTCAGGGTGTCTCCGCGCATCGCCCAGGGGTCCAGGTTCACGCACGCACGCACGCTGGCCGCAGCGTGAAACGCCGGGTCGATATAATCCGGCCCCGCCTTGGCCGAGGCGACGTCCCGGCCAAGGGCCGCCAGATGCCTGAGCAGGCCCAGCGTCACCACGGTCTTGCCGCTGCCCGAGGATGGCGCGGCGATGATTAAACCCCGGTTGTGCATCTACGTATCGGTCCTTAAAAATTCAATCCGTTCCGGGCGCATGGCAAGCCCCATGATAGAATGAGGCCCCCCGGACGGATATGATAATATATCGTGGGTTCACAAGGAGTATCATGGCGACCTCCAGACAAAAACCAAACGGCCCCCTGCGCAAGGGATGGACGACCGGCGCCTGCGCTACGGCGGCCACGACGGCGGCCTATCAGGCGTTGCTGACCGGCGATTTTCCCGACCCGGTGACGATCACCCTGCCACGTGGAGAGGAGCCCGCCTTCGCGCTCACGCGCAGGGAATTGACCGACGGGCAGGCGACCGTTGGCATCATCAAGGACGCCGGTGACGACCCGGACATCACCCACGGCGCGGAAATTGTCGTTACCGTGGCGCTGGATAACCATTCGGGCGGCATCACCTTTCATGCCGGTCCCGGTGTCGGCACCGTGACCCGGCCCGGCCTGGCGCTCGGCGTCGGCGAGCCCGCCATCAACCCAGGCCCGCGCGCCATGATGCAGGGCGTGATCGAAGACCTGACGAAAAAATACGCCAGCGGGGGTGCGGCCGCCGTCGCCATCACCGTGTCTATTCCCGGCGGTGCGGCGCTGGCGGAAAAGACCCTGAACGGGCGGCTCGGCATCGAGGGCGGCCTGTCGGTGCTGGGCACCACGGGCGTGGTCATTCCCTATTCGTGCTCGGCCTGGATTCATTCCATCCACCGTGGCGTCGACGTGGCGCGGGCCTCTGGCCTCACCCACATCGCGGCGGCTACGGGGTCAACGTCGGAAGCCGCCGTCCAGAAAGCCCTCGGCCTGTCCGAGGCGGCGCTGATCGACATGGGGGATTTCGCCGGCGGCCTGTTGAAGTATCTGCGCACCCATCCGGTGGAAAAACTCACCATCGCCGGTGGTATCGGCAAGCTGACCAAACTGGCGCAGGGCGAGATGGACCTGCATTCGTCGCGCTCGCGCGTCGATATGGGCAGGCTCGCGGGCTGGCTCGCCGATCTCGGCGCAGACGGCGACACCGTCGCCAACGCAGAAGCCGCCAACACGGCGGCAGAGGTTCTCGAAATGACAGAAGCGCAAGGTCTGGCACTGGGCGGCCTGATCGCGAAACAGGCGCGCGAGGTGACGCTGGCGGCCCTGTCCGGCGGCACCGAAGTCGAGGTCATGCTGTTCGACCGCAACGGAAAGCAGGTCGGTCATGCCGGATAACGGGCAGGATAAAAAGCACCTGCTTATTCTCGGCGGCACCGGCGAGGCCCGCGAACTGGCGCGCCGGGTGCAGTTGATGATCGGCAAGCGGGTGCGGGTGACGACATCCCTGGCCGGACGCCGGGACGCCCCACCGGAACTGGCCGGAGAGGTGCGCACCGGCGGCTTCGGCGGCGTTCAGGGAATGATGACATATATCGCCGAAAACGCCGTCGATCTGGTCGTCGATGCCACCCACCCCTTCAGCCCGACGATTTCCGACCACGCCGCCATCGCCTGCGGGAATGCCATGGACGGCGGCACGCCCCGGCTGCAACTGGTGCGCCCGCCGTGGCGGTTTCCACCGTCGGCGCAATGGCTGGAAGTCGGCGACTTCCCCGCCGCCGCCGAGATCCTGAAAGGGTTCGCCAGACGGGTCTTCCTGACCACCGGGATGCGGGGGCTGGAGGCGTTTTCCGGCCTCGATGACATGTGGTTCCTGGTCCGCCTGCTGGACGAGCCGGACACTCCGCCGCCGTTGAAGAACCATCAGGTCATCACCGGGCGGCCGCCTTATGGGCTGGAAGACGAACGCGCGATCCTGGCAGACCACACTATCGACACCATGGTCGCCAAGAACGCAGGCGGCGGCGCCACGGAAGCCAAAATCTTCGCCGCCGGCGAAGCCGGCGTGAAGATCGTCCTCATCCGCCGCCCGCCGCCGGAGCCCGGCCCCACCGCCGAAACCGTGGACGAGGCCTTCGCCTGGGTCGAAGCGCAAATTTAGACCTTCCTTTTATCCTTGGGCCTGAGCACATGGTGGTGATCGGCGGCATAGAGACGGCTGTCGTCGAAGTCGGCCCCGCCCAGCACACGCCCGACCAGAATCAACGCCGTGCGGGTAATCCCGGCGGCTTTGACCTTGTCCCGGATGTCGGCCAGCGTGCCGTGCAGGAATTGCTCGTCCGGCCAACTGACCCGGTAAGCGACGACAACGGGGCAGTCTTCACCGTAGTGCGGCACGAGGTCGCGGACCACACCGGCCAGATTGTTGACCGACAGGTGCACCGCCAGCGTAGCGCCGCTTTGCCCCAACGACTTAAGGTCTTCGCCATCGGGCATATCGGAGCTGCGCACCGAGGTGCGGGTCAGGATCACCGTCTGGCTGACATCGGGCAGGGTCAGCTCCTTGCCCATGGCGGCGGCGGCGGCCGCATAGGCCGACACGCCCGGCGTCACGTCGTAAGCGATGCCAAGATCGTCGAGGCGGCGCATTTGTTCGGCGATGGCGCCATAAAGCGACGGGTCGCCCGAATGCACCCGGGCCACATCAAACCCGGCGTCATCCGCGGCTTTCATCTCGGCGATGATTTCGTCCAGATGCATCGGCGCGGTATCGAGGACGCGGGCGTCAACGGGCGCTTCGGCGACGATCTCCGCAGGCACCAGTGAACCCGCATAGAGCACCACCGGACATTCGCGGATCATGTTCAGGCCGCGCACCGTAATCAAATCCGCCGCCCCCGGCCCGGCGCCGATGAAATGAACCGTCATGATGCGGCATCCATTTTTTTCTCGTAGCCGCGCGGCGTGTAGACGCGCATCCCGGCGGATGTTTCAAAGGTGCGCGACTGGCTTGAGCCGATCATCACCAGAGTCAGCATATCGACCATGTCCACGTCCAGGTCACCCAGGCTGATAACCCGCACCGTCTCGTCGGCGCGCCCGAGGTTGCGCGCCAGGATCACCGGCGTTTCCGGCGGGCGTTTCTCCAACAGAATATCGCGGGCGGACACCAGTTGCGTCCGGCGGCGTTTCGACACCGGGTTATAAAGCGCGACAACGAAATCGCCGTCCGCCGCCGCCCTGAGACGGCGCTCGATATCTTCCGGCAGGGTCAGCAGATCGGATAGCGAAATGGCGCAGAAATCATGGCCCAGCGGCGCGCCGATGCGGGCAGCCGCGGCCTGCAGCGCCGATATCCCCGGCGCCACGGACACCCGGACGCGGTTCCAGCCTCCTCCCTGGTCATTGCGGCCGTTGCGGTCGAGAAGCTCATAGACCAGCGTCGCCAGGGCATAGATTCCGGCATCGCCGGAACACACCAGTGCCACGCGGCGGCCCGTGGCGGCGAGATCCAGCGCCCGGCGCGCGCGGTCTTCTTCGCGGCCCAGCTCCGACGAATGACGCGGCGTCCCTTCGATCAGATCGGCGACGAGATCGAGGTACAACGCATAGCCGACGACGTCTTCGGCACGGTTAAGCGCCGCCGTCGCCTCGGGCGTGCGCCAGCCGGAGGCGCCGGGGCCGATGCCAACAATCGTCAACACGCCCTGCGCCCGGCCCACCTGTTCGGGGTGGATATTCCCCGGCGCGCGGGCGATGGCGCAGGTCGCGCGGGCGGATTTTTTCTTTTCCACCACCAACTGGCCATCCGCGCCGACACAGGCCAGCGCAGCCCCTTCGCTGACGCCGTGGCAGCCGACCTCGGTAAAAACCACGTCCGACGGATTGGCGAGGCGGGGGGTTTCGACCTCTAGCGTTTCGGCGTCGAAGAACCGCGCCGGAACGCCCAGATGATCGGCCAGCGCATGCACGGCCCCTTCGTCGGCCTTGAGGTCGAGCGACACGACCGAGGCCACGGCCCCCGCCGCGAGACCGGCGGCTTTTAATGTCGCCTCGGCCAAGTCGATGACCTCCGATGCGTCCGCGCCGCGCTCGCAGCCCACCCCCAGCGCCAGCACCGGCGGGTGTAAAATCAGATCGTCCGCCGGATTGTCGACCGCGCGGTCGGTCACGCGGACCGCCACCGGCGCGTCATCGGTGAATGCCGCACCGGACTCCGCAATCCACCCGGCGTCCCCGGCCTCAACGACCAGCGCCACCGGCCCACCGGCCAGCAGCGTCTGCGTGATTTTCTTGGCAGCCATCGGGTTGGCGGCGCACCAGCCGGGCGGCGGATCGTCCAGCGCCAGGCCCAATCCCACATCGCCCGCCGTGGTCACGGCGGCCTGCCCGCCGGTGATATCGGCAATTTTTATCGCCAGCCGGTTGGCCCCATGGTGGCCGCCCAGCAGCGGCACGGCGCAAGACCCATCCTCGGCGAGGGCGACGACGGCGGGCTCGCTTCGCTTGTCCGACAGCAGCCCGGCCACGGCGCGGATCAGGATTCCCGCAGCACACACGCCGATGATGGGGCGGCCCGCCCGGAACAGTCCCGCGACATGGGCCATGGTATCGGTGAACGTTTCATCCGCCCCATCCACCTCGTCGGCGCGGCCCCTGAGCCCATGAATGTCCGAACCCGGCAGTTGGGGCTTCAGGCGTTTGGCCAACGCCAGTCCACCCGGCCCCAGCACAATCAGCGCCGCGTCTTGTGGAATTTTCCCCGTCATTTTTCCGCCCCTTCGGCGTTCCCTTCCTGGCGGCGCACCAGCACCATGGAGAAATAGGGCGCGCGCGCACCATCCACTTCGTTTAAGGGAAGAATTTTCTGGTCCGGCATGGAGGCACGCTCGACATAGGTCGCGCCGTCCGCCAGTCCCATTCGCGCCAGCACGCGCTTCACCTTGTCCAGATGACGGCCGACTTTCATGATCGCGCAGGCGTCGAGATCACCGAGCCGGCGCTCCAGTTCGGCTTCGTCCAGCGGCGCGGGCAGGATGCTCAAAACCTGATTGCGCGATACCAGAGGCCGCCCGCTTGCGGCGGCCACCGCGCCCAGCGACGACACGCCGGGCACCACCTCCGCCCGGTATTCACCCGACAGCCGCTCGTACAGATACATGAACGAGCCATAGAGAAAGGGGTCGCCCTCGCACAACACGGCAACGTCGCGCCCACCGTCCAGGTGACCGGCGATTTCGGCGGCGTAACGGTCATAGACATCGTCGGCGGGAAAATTGCCCGGCGTCATCGGCGTGCGGATAACGATTTCGGCCTGGCCTTCAACCATATGCGGGGCAGCGATGGATCTGGCCAGGCTGTCGCCGGTGTCCGGCGCGGGATAGGCGACGACGGAGACCGATTGCAGAATCCGGAGCGCCTTCAAAGTCATCAGTTCCGGGTCGCCGGGACCGATGCCGAGGCCGTAAAGCGTGCCTTTTTGATCCGTCATATTATTTCTTTTCCACGACAAGTTGGGTGACGTTCATCATCGGCTTGAAGGCCTGCAGGCCGCCCTTCGGGCCAACCGGGCCGGTGCGGCTGATGGAAAGGCGGGTAAGGTCGCCGCCAAATTCGTTATGAAACTGCAACAAAGCTTGTTCCGCCTCGACAGTTACCGCATTGGCCACCAGCCGCCCATCACTCCCGAGGGCCTGCCAACAGTCTTCCAGAAGGCCGGGAGCCGAGACGCCGCCGCCCAAAAACACCACATCGGGGGAAAGATCGATATCGGACAACACCCGGGGCGCTTCGCCTTCGACGATTTTCAGGGAGGGCACGCCGAGAGTGTCCGCATTGCGCTTGATGCGGGCCGCACGCACCGGGTCGCGCTCGATGGCGAAGGCCTTCGCCGACGGCTCGGCGCGCAGCCATTCGATCGCAACACTTCCCGCGCCGGCGCCGACATCCCACAGCACGCGGCCCGGCAAGGGCGCAAGGCGCGACAGGGTGGCGGCGCGGACTTCGCGCTTGGTGATCTGGCCGTCGTGCTCGAACGCATCATCGGGCAGCCCCGGCACACGGGACCAGGCGCTTGCGTCCGCGTCGTCCACGGCCCGGCAGTCGACGGCGATGGTGTTGAGGTCGCTGGCCGGCGCATGGTTCCAATCCGCCGCCGTGCCGTCCCGGCGGATTTCGTCTCCGCCCATATTAGCGAGCACGGACATTGCGCTCGGCCCGAAACCCCGGGCCGTCAACACTTCCGCCAGTTCCTTCGGCGTGTCCTTATCCCGGCTCAGGATCAACAGCCGCTGGCCCGCCACCAGATGCAGGTTGACCGCCGACAAAGGCCGGCCATGCACGGTCAGGCATTTTGCATCGGCCAGCGGCCAGCCCATGCGGGCCGCGGCCAGGCTGAATGCGCCGGGCGCCGGAAGAATGGTCACCGGCTCCATGCCGAAACGGCGCACCACGTTGGCGCCGACGCCGTAATTGAGCGGGTCGCCCGACGCCAGCACCACCACCTGCTTTCCCGAATGCTGTTCAACGGCATCGAACGCCGCATCGAAGCCGTCCGTCCAGTCGATGCGGATTTCATTGCCCCCTGGTGCTTTGGCCGGCACTTTCGACAGGTGCCGCGCGCCGCCGACCAGGACGTCGGCCACGTCAATGGCTGCGCGCGACGCCGGAGCCAGGCCATCGAGGCCGTCTTCGCCGAGGCCGACGACGGTGATCCATTTTTTGCTCATGCGTCCCCCGCCCCTGCAAGACCCGAGAGCGCATTAACGCAGGCCGCCGCCATGGCGCTGCCACCCAGACGGCCTTTCAGCGTGATGAACGGGATATCCCACCGGGCCGCACATTCGATCAGAGCATCCTTGGATTCCGCCGCGCCGACGAAGCCGACGGGGAAGCCGCAGATCAATGCCGGGGGAGGCGCACCCTCTTTCAGCAACTCCAAAAGGCGGAACAGGGCCGTCGGCGCGTTGCCGATGGCAACAAGGCCGTCGCCCAGGCGGTCCGGCCACAGGTCCACAGCAGCCGCCGAGCGGGTTGTTTTTTTATCTATCGCCGCTTCGCGGACGCCGTCTTCGTTGAGGGTGCAGATAACAGCATTCCCGGCAGGCAGGCGGGCGCGGATAATGCCGTGGGCGACCATTTCCGCATCCACCAGCACGGATGCCTCACCGGCCAAGGCATCCCGCCCGGCTTCCACCGCGCCTTCCGAAAAGACCAGGTTCGAGGTGATGGCGGGCTCGCCGCAAGAATGGATCAGGCGCACGGCTACGGTTGCCTCGGCCTCGCTCAAGCCGGACAGGTCGGCTTCCGCCCTGACGGTGGCGAAGGATTGTTGATAGATTTCCGACGGATCGTGAATGTAATCAAACATCGAACCCACCAGCTTCAGGACTCGTCGTCGTGGTGATGGTGCCCATGACTATGACTATGCCCATGCCCGTGCACCACGCCATGATCGTCGGCGCCGTGACCATCGGTGCCGACACCCTGGACATGATGGTGGTGTCCGGCCTGGGGGGCGCCGACGTCGCCTTCGAAACCGATGATCTGCTCGCGGTATTTGCAAAGCGCGCAGTTCATGGCGTTATCGCCGTCCAGCGCTTCGCGCACCCGGTCGACGAAGGTGTCGATCAAAAGGTCATGGTCGTTGAGATAGGACGCCTTGAGGAACTGGATATCCGGGTTGGCGGTGGCGGCGGCATCGGCCCAGTCGTAAATGCGCCGCACCAGGATGCCGGTGAACAGGAAATAGGGAAACACGATGATGCGCCGGTAGCCCAGCTTGACCGTGCGTTCCAGCCCGGCATCGACGAGCGGGAAGGCGACACCGGAATAGCTGACCTCGGCCCAGCCGAAGCCCATGCCTTCCCACAGCATGCGCGCAACCTTGGACACGTTGGAATTGGCGTCCGGGTCGTTGGTGCCGCGCCCGACCACCATCAGCAGGGTCTCTTCGCGTGGGATATCTCCGGGAGCATCGCGTTCCGCCGCCTCGATACGCTGTTTGGCGGCTTCCAGCAGGCGTTTGTCGATTCCCAGCTCGCGGGCGAAGATCATTTCGATATCCGGGTTTTCCGCCCCGTAATTGTTGACCTCCGACGGCAGGTCGTTTTTCACGTGCCCGGCGGCGAACAGCATGCCCGGCACGCAAACGATACGTTTGGCGCCGCGTTCCTTCAATTTTTCGAGGCCGGTTCGGATCACCGGGGTGGCGAATTCGAGGAACCCGCTTTCCACGTTGAATTCGGGCAGGCGCTCGGAAAAGTGCCCCGCCAGTTTGTTGAATTCTTCGATAGCCCCATCGTCGCGGCTGCCGTGGCCGCAGATCATGACGGCGGTTGTCTCTGTCATTACGCCTGGTCCTTGCCTTCGAGCGTTATCTTCACAGTGTCAGTCCGAAACCGCCTGGTCCTTGCCTTCGGGCGGCGCGTCTTCAAGAGCAGCGATCATACAGGATTACAGTTTCTGTAAAAGCACCCTGTTCCGGCATTTGGTCATTTTCATTGACGGAGTCCGGCGCAAACGGCGATTGTCATATCCATGTTGATTTTCGATATGACGGCCAAGAGCGGCTTCGACCCGCTGGTGCTTTTGTTGCTGGCGCTCATCGTCGAGGCCTATATCGGCGAGGCGCGTTTTTTGTTCAAGGCCGTGCGCCATCCGGTCCGCGTTATCGGCGACCTGATCGGGTTTTTCGACCGCAAGCTCAACCGCGAGGACCGCAGCCAAGTGGACCGGGCCTTTCGTGGCGCGTTGGTGGTGATCATCGTCGTCGGCCTCGCCTTCGCCTTGGGGTTGGCCATAGCGTGGCTGAGCCTGAATCATCCGCTCGGCTGGATCATCGAATTCGTGGGCCTGGTGTCCCTGCTGGCGGCGCGCGGCTTGTACGATCACGTCAGCGCCGTCTCGAAGGGCCTGCGCCAAAGCCTGGAGGACGGGCGTCGCGCCGTCGCCCACATCGTCGGGCGCGACCCGGACAGCCTGGACGAGCACGGCGTTTCCCGTGCGGCAATCGAATCGCTGGCCGAGAATTTCGGCGACGGCGTCATCGCGCCGGTGTTCTGGTACGTGCTGTTCGGGTTTCCGGGGTTGCTGGTCTACAAGGCGGTCAACACCATGGACAGCATGATCGGCCACCGCTCGCCGCGCTACCGCGCCTTCGGCATGACGGCGGCGCGGCTCGACGACGTGTTGAATTTTATCCCGGCGCGGCTGGCGGGATTGTTCATCGTATTCGCCAGCGCCTTCATGCCGACGGCAAAACCGATGCAGGCGTTGAAGGTGATGTTACGGGATTCGAAATTTCACCGCTCGTTCAACGCCGGCTGGCCGGAAGGGGCGATGGCCGGGGCGCTGGGACTGGCGCTAGCCGGGCCGCGCCATTACGCGAAGATGACGATCAACGACCCCTGGATCGGCGACGGCAACCCGAAGGCTCGAACCAAGGACATCAGCCGCGCGCTCTACCTTTATTTCGTAGCGTGTCTGATCAACGGGGTCTGGGTTGCGGCCATCGCCATGCTGCGCTTCAGCCTGTAGCGCGCAAGCCCTCGACCGGGGTTGCTGCGGCCAATAATCCGTCGAGATCCAGGTGGTCTTCCAGATGCGCCGCAAGGGCGTCCAAAGTTTTTTCTATTTGTGCATCGTATTCGATACCCCCGGACTTTGAGCCGAGGCGCTCAAGGAAGGCATGGCGGAAACCGTCGGCGGCAAACAGGCCGTGGACGTAGCTTCCCATAATTAACCCGTCCACCGAAACCGCCCCTTCGCCGCGGCCGTCGATTTCGAGAAACGGGTTCTCCAGGCCGGGGCCGGTGGTCTCGCCGATATGCATTTCATAACCGCGGACGGGCTCGCCGGATTTTATTTCCGTGCCCAAGGTTTCCTTCAACGTCTTGTCGCCCCGGATCACCGTTTCGATGTCCAGAAGACCCAACCCCTCGGCGTCTCCCGGCGCGCCTTCGACGCCGTCGGGGTCACTGACCCGGTGGCCCAAAATCTGAAAGCCGCCGCACAAGCCGACGACCAGACCGCCGCGCCGGTGGTGGGCGGCAATGTCCACGTCCCAGCCCTGGGCGCGGATTTGGCCCAGGTCGGCCAGCGTCGATTTCGAGCCGGGGATCACGACCACGTCCGCATCCCCCGGCACGGCCTCGCCAGGCTCGATGATGCGGACCGCCACGTCCGGCTCGGCGGCCAGCGGGTCGAGGTCGTCGAAATTGGCGATGCGCGACAGCCGGAGCGCGGCGATTTTTATCGCTTCCGATCCGTCACTTTTATAGCCCAGCGACTGGCTGTCTTCCTGCGGCAGCAGGCGGGCGTCGTCGAAGAACGGCACGACGCCGAAACTGTTCAGCCCGGTGTGTTCGTGGATGACGCCATGGGCGTCGTCGAACAACGAGGCATCGCCCCGGAACTTGTTGACGATATAGCCCTTAACCAATTCCCGTTCGCTTTCCGATAAAAGCGCATGCGTGCCGACGAGGCTGGCCAGCACGCCGCCGCGCTCGATATCGGCGGCCAGCACCACAGGGATTCCGGCGGCGTCTGCGAAGCCCATATTGGCGATGTCGCCAGCACGAAGATTAACCTCCGCCGGGCTGCCGGCGCCTTCGACCAGCACCAAGTCCGCGTCACGGGCCGTGATGGCGAAGCTGTCCAACACGCGGGCCAGGAGTTTCGGTTTCAGGGCGTGATAATCCCTGGCCTGGGCCGTGCCTTCGACGCAACCCTGCACGACGACCTGGCTTCCGGTATCGGACTGCGGTTTCAGCAGAACCGGGTTCAGATGCACGCTCAATTCCACACCGGCGGCCCGCGCCTGCAACGCCTGGGCGCGGCCGATTTCTCCGCCATCGATGGTGACGGCGGCATTGTTGGACATGTTCTGCGGCTTGAACGGGCGCACCGCCAGCCCGCGATTTCGATAGGCCCGGCACAGGCCCGCCACCAGCAGGGATTTGCCGACGTCCGAGCCGGTGCCCTGGACCATCAGGGCGCGTGTGGTCTTACCTGTATCAGAACCGGGCAAGGAGGGTTCTCAGCCGGTCGGCGCGAGGGGTCTTGTGGCGGCCTTCGTTGATGATGGCGCCGGGCGTCACGCCCTGGCCATAGAGCGCTTCGTTGAGGTCGTTGCGGCGCGCCAGCACGGCGCCTTCCAGCGAAGCGCCGGCGAAGGCCCCGACCTTGGCGTTGGTGAAGGCCAGCACGTCGAGCCGGAGGTTGCTCGTCGTCGAGGCTTCCATGCCGGTGCCGTAAATGCCCGCCGTGATGCCGAGATCGGCGCCGAACTTGCCCTGATCCTTTATGATCGCCTGCAGTGCGCCGTCGTTTCGGATGACGAGAACCGTTTCCGTGTCCTGGACGCCGAACTGCAACCCGAAACTGGCCGCGCCCAAGGTGTAAAACGCCGGATACCCCCAGGCCCCGGAGGCATCCCTGGCCAGCAGGACACCGGTGCCGCCTTCCGCGCCGATGAAGAACCCGGCCTTGACGATGGCCGGCAGAACCAGCACCGCGCGGGCCTTGGAAATATAGCTGGAAAAATTCTTGAGTTCGGGCTTGCGGGAGAAATTCTCCACCGTGTCGGCGGACCATTGCAGCAGGCGGTCGACGCCTTCGCCGGGCGTTTCGGTCATCTGCTGACACGACGACACCAGGAACACGGCCAACACCAGACTCACCAATCGTTTCATATCGGAACCTCTTAAAACTCGATCCCGGCCTGCGCTTTGACGCCGGACCGGAAGGGATGTTTGACCAGGGTCATTTCGGTAACCAGATCGGCGGCGTCGATCAACGCGTCCTTGGCGTTGCGCCCGGTGATAACAACGTGCAGGTCATGGGGCTTGCTTTTAAGCGTTTCGATGACGTCGGCGATGGGGATGTAGTCGTAGCGCAGCACGATATTGAGCTCGTCCAGGATCACCATTTTATAGGCCGGATCGGCGATCATCACCTTGGCCTCGGCCCACGCCGTCTCGGCGGCCTTGATGTCGCGGGCGCGGTCCTGGGTTTCCCAGGTGAACCCGTCGCCCATGGCCTTGATGGTGACATGATCGGGAAACTTGTCCAGCACGTCGCGCTCGCCGGTCGCCCACACGCCCTTGACGAACTGCACGATGCCGACCTTCATGCCGTGGCCGATGGCGCGGATGGCCAGCCCCATGGCCGCCGTGGACTTGCCCTTGCCTTTGCCGGTATGGACCATGACCAGGCCCTTTTCGATGGTCTTGGTGGCGAGGATCTTGTCACGCGCCGCCTTTTTCTTGGCCATCTTGCTGGCGTGGCGCTCGTTGAGCTCGTCCTCGGACATTTCGCTTTTGGATTTCCCGTCGGTCATTCGTCATCCCTGTTTCATTTGTATTTCTTTTAGCGCGTTTCGCCCCTTCACGCCACCAGCGCGGCCAGTGCTTCATGGGTGGAATTGAGCTTCGGCCGCCACAGGCCGCGGGACTGGGCTTCCAGCAGGCGCTCGCTCATTTCCTTTAACGCCGCCGGGTTGTGGTCTTCGAGAAAGGCCCGCACATTGTCGTCACCAAGGAAGGCTTCGTAGACGGCATCGAAATGATGGTCCTTGACGCACTTGGCCGTCGCCGCGAAGGCGAACAGGTAATCCACCGTCGCGGCCATCTCGAAGGCGCCCTTGTAGCCGTGGCGCATGACGCCCGAAATCCATTTCGGGTTGACCACGCGGGCGCGCACGACGCGGGCGACCTCGTCTTCCAGGGTGCGGATTTGCGGACGCTCGGGCCGCGAATGGTCGTTGTGATAGGTCGCCGGCTGTTGGCCCGACAGGGTGCGCACGGCCGCCGTGATGCCGCCTTCGAACTGGTAGTAATCGTCGGAATCCAGCAGGTCGTGCTCGCGGTTGTCCTGGTTGTGGATGACGGCCTCGACGGTTTGCAGGCGCTGCTCGAACAGGGCGTGCTGGGCCTGGCCCTCCGTTCCCGCGCCATAGGCGTAGCCGCCCCAGGCGACGTAGGCGCGCGACAAATCGGCGTCGGTCTGCCAGCCTTTTTCATCAATCAACGCCTGCAGGCCGGCGCCATAAGCCCCCGGTTTCGAGCCGAACACCCGAAAACCCGCGCGGTGCGCAGCCTCGTCTTCCGACAGCCCCGAAGCCATCAACCCGGCCCGGTCTTCCCGCACTCTTGCGGCCAGCGGATTGTCGGCCTCGGATTCATCAAGCGCGGCGACGGCGCGAGCGGCGGAATCGTACAGGTCGATAAGGGCCGGAAAGGCATCGCGGAAAAAGCCAGACACCCGGAGCGTCACATCGACCCGGGGCCGGCCCAGGGCGGATACGGGCAAGACCTCGAACCCGGTGACGCGCCGGGACGCCGGGTCCCATTCGGGCTGCACCCCCATCAGCGCCAGGGCTTGCGCGATGTCGTCGCCGCCGGTGCGCATGTTGGACGTGCCCCAGGCGCTCAAGGCCATGGTGCGAGGCCAGGCGCCGTGATCCTGCATGTGGCGTTCGACCAGCAACGACGCCGATTTCCAGCCCAGCGTCCAGGCCGCCGGCGTCGGCACCGTGCGGGTATCAATGGAATAGAAGTTGCGGCCCGTCGGCAGCACGTCGGGCCGCCCCCGCGTCGGCGCGCCGGACGGACCGGGCTCGACAAACCCGCCGCCAAAGCCTGTCAGCAGGCCTTCGATCTCGGCCGGACCAGAGGCTTCCACTGCCGGGCGGATCGTGGTTTCGAGGTTTTCCAGCACCGCTTTGGATGCGTCCCAAGCGGGATCGATAATGGTTTCGCCGGAAACCAGACGAACGGCCAGAGCCTCCAGGCGTTCCACCGTGTCCCCCGCCGTGCGCCAGGGATCGTCGCCGGTCAGCACGTCCGGTCTGGGGCCGGTCCAGGGGTCGCCCAAAACGCAATCCAGCGGATCGAAGCCAAGGGCTAAATCATCGGCCAGCGCCCGATGCAGGGATTGCCCACCCTCACCCGTACCACGGGGCACGCGCACCAGGGCGACCAGCAAATCGTTCAGCAGGCGGCCTTCCGGAGCCGCACCGAACACATGCAGGCCGTCGCGGATCTGCATTTCCTTCAGTTCGCACAGATAATTGTCGAGCTTGGCCAGGGCGTCGGTTTCGGTTTCGCCGTCGGAAATGCCGCAGTCCTTATCCAGTCCCGACGTGCGGCAAAGCTCCAGGATATCGCGGGACAGCACCTTCAGCCGCCGGGGATCGACGCCCGAGGCCTCGTAATATTCATCGACCAGTTGTTCCAGGTCCTTCAGGGGTCCGTAGCTTTCCGCCCGCGTCAGCGGCGGCGTCAGGTGATCGATGATCACCGCGCCGGCGCGGCGCTTGGCCTGCGTGCCCTCGCCGGGGTCGTTAACGATAAACGGGTAAAGATTGGGCAGCGGCCCAAGGGCGACTTCCGGCCAGCACTCGGCGGACAGCGCCAGCGCCTTGCCGGGCAGCCATTCCAGATTGCCGTGTTTTCCCAGGTGACAGACCGCATCGGCGGCGAATTCGCGCCGCACCCAGGCGTAAAAGGCCAGGTAATTGTGCGGCGGCACCAGATCCGGGTCGTGATAGGTTGCCTTGGGGTCGATATTGTAACCGCGTGCCGGTTGCAGGCAGACGGCGACGTTGCCGAGCCGGAACGCGGACACGGCGAAATGGCCGCAATCGACCTCGCCGGGCCTGAAAAAGGGATCCTGTTCGGGCGCGCCCCAGCGCGCACTCATCGCCTTTTGCAACGTTTCCGGCATGGCGGCCAGGAATTGCTGATAATCGGCCATGGAAAATGTTTCGGTAACGTTACGATTGCTCAGGTCACTATAATCGTTGGTCGGCCCGGCCATCATGCGGGCAATCAGGGAATCGCCGTCTGCTGGGATATCGCCTATCCGGTAACCATTGTCTTTCAGCGCGTTCAGCACATTGACGGCGCCCGCCGGCGTATCCAGTCCGACGCCGTTGCCGATGCGCCCGTCGCGGTTTGGATAGTTGGCCAGGATCAGCGCAATACGGCGGTCTTCGGCCGGTTTGCGACGCAGCCCGGCCCAGCCTGAAACCATTTCCGAAACAAAACGAACGCGATCCTGGACGGGTTCGTATTCGACGATATCGGTTTGCGACAGCGCATCGCGGCGGTTCAAGCCCTTGAACGACACGGCGCGGCTGAACACGCGCCCGTCGACCTCCGGCAGGGCCACGTTCATGGCGATATCGCGCGCGCCGAGGCCACGGGTGCCGTCCCGCCAGCCGGCTTCGTTGCCGCCGGAAAACACCGCCTGCAGGACCACCGGCCCCGGTTCCTCTCCCGCCCTTAAATCAAAGGGAGACAGGGAGCGTTGTGCACCCGGAACGGAAACGGCGAAGCCGGTCGCGTTGAGGATGACATCGGGCGGGGCGGCGGAGAAAATCTCGCTCGCCGTGGCCGCCGCCACCGGGTCCTTGAGACTGGAAACGAAGACCGGAAGCGGGTTCAGGCCCTGTTCACGGAAACCTTCCACCAGGGCGTCGATGATGCGGAGATTCCCGGCCTGGACCAGGGCGCGGTAGAAGACCACCGCCGCCACGGGCCTGCCGTCGTGCCATTCTTCCATGACCGCATCCAGGTCCGGGGCTTCAAGCCCCGGCCAGTAAAGCCCGGCGCGAACCAAAGGCCGGGGTTCCAGCCATTCCGTTTCATGACCTGCCAAAGACGCGGCATAGCGCAGAAAATCGAGCGCGTTGTCCGGCCCGCCATGCACGGCGTACTGCCACAAACGGTGCTGGGCATCCGACGGTATGCTCGACAGGGTGGCCAGTTCCGCGTCGGGCTGGTCGTCGCCGGGCAGGAAGGCGACCGGGATATCCCCGTCGCGGCAGACGCGGAGGATTTCATCGACCCCGTAGGGCCAGTAACCGCGCCCGCCCAGCAGGCGCACCACCACCAGTTTGGCATGGCGGATCACGCTATCGACATAAAGGTCGACGGACATGTTGTGGCCGAGATGCAGCAGCGACGCCAGGCGCAGCGACGGAAACCCGTCCTCCGTCATCTGTCCCGTTATCTTCCCACGGGCGCGGGCGAACAGGGACAGTTCGGTGTCCGCCGCCGACAGGACGACGATATCGCCCGGCGTCTGGCCCAGATCGACGGCTTCCTCACCGTCGGCAATGACTCCGGGCTGGGCGGCGAGAAGATGCATGTCTATCCCAGAAGTGTGCGCTTGATAGCGGCCCGGTCGAGTCCGGTTTCGCCGATCACCACCAGGGCCGAACGGCGGGCCTCGTCCAAGCCCCAGGGGCGGTCGTAATAGCGCTCGACGCGCGGCCCCACGGCCTGCACCACATGGCGCATGTCCTTGCCCGCGACTTCGACGAAGCCCTTGATGCGCAGGACGTCGAAGGCTTCCGCCGCCTGGACGATGCGATCGCCCAGGGTTTCCGGGTCGCTCACGGCGGAAAGCTCGACGATGAAGCTTTCAAAATCGTCGTGGTCATGGTCATCGTCTCCGTCGTGATGGGACGGACGGGCGTCGATATGGTCCTCCACCCGGGCGCCGATGCCGAGCACCACACGGGGGTCGATGGCGCCGAATTTCGTCGCCACGACCCGGACGCCGGGCTGAACGGCTCCGTTCAGGTCGGCGCGCACAGAATCCAGTTCATCGCCGTCCAGCAAATCACTTTTGTTCAACAGCACCATGTCGGCGCACAGTAACTGGTCCTCGAAAACTTCGGCCAGGGGCTTGTCGTGATCCAGCATGGGGTCGGCCTCGCGTTCGCTTTCTACCGCCTGGGCATCGTCGGCGAACAGTCCGGCCAGAACGGCGGGCGCATCGATCACCGCGACGACGCCGTCGACCGTGACGCGCGAGCGCACCTCGGGCCAGTTGAAGGCCTTAACCAACGGTTTCGGCAAAGCCAGGCCGGAGGCCTCGATCACGATGTGATCGGGCGGATCGGGCCGGTCGAGAAGCGCCTCCATGGTCGGCAGGAAATCATCCGCGACGGTGCAGCAGATACAGCCGTTGGCCAGTTCGACCACGTTTGCGTCGTCGCAACCTTCGATGCCGCAGCCGGTGATCATCTCCCGGTCAATGCCGAGATCGCCGAATTCGTTGATGATCAGCGCCATGCGGGTGCCGTTGGCGTTGCCCAGCAGATGCCGGATCAGGGTCGTCTTTCCGGCCCCCAAAAAGCCGGTGATCACGGTTGCGGGGATTTTCATTGGTTTTCATCTTTCAGTATTTGCGGCAATCCGGCGCGCACGAACACCACCCGGCGGGCGGCGGCGGCGATGCGCTGATTCATGCGCCCGGCATGGTCCATATAGGCACGCGCCAGGGCGTTGTCAGGGATTATTCCCTCACCGACTTCGTTTGACACCAAAACCACCGGCCCGGCAAGGCCTTCCAGACACACGCCAAGGCCGGCCACCGCTTTGTCCACGTCCATGTCCGCCGCCAGGATATTGGCCAGCCACAACGTCAGGCAATCGACCAGAACCGGGCGGCCATCATGGGCTTTTAGGACGCCCGCCAGGTCGAGCGGTTCTTCCACCGTCTGCCACTGGGGGCCACGGCGGTTTTGATGGTCTTGAATGCGCCGGGCCATTTCGCCGCCATCATCGTCGCCGTGCCGGGCTTCCGCGGTGGCCAGATAAACGGGGTTTCCGGTTCCGCCGATCAGGCCTTCGGCGTAGGCGCTTTTGCCCGAGCGCGCGCCGCCCAGGACCAGCGTGACGGATGGCTGACCGGCGGCGGCACTCATGAACCGGCCCGTTCGGTTAATCCCTCTGGCAGCCGGTTGACTCCGACCACCCGCCATTCGCCGCCCCGGCCCTGCAACAGGCCTTCGCACAGGTATTCCGTAATACTGACAGACAGCGTATCGACGCGGATCGACATGCCCTGCACCGGGTTAAGGCCCAGCGCCACCGAAAGCGCCGCGCGAATGGTGCCGCCGTGCACCACGGCGACGATATCGCGGCCCTGGTGTTCGGCGTTCAGGCGCTTGATGACGGCGGCGGTGCGTGCGATGACATCGGCAAAACTTTCACCGCCGGGCGGCCGGTTACGGGTCGGATCGTCCCAGAAGGTTTCGTAGCTTTTCGGATCGGTCTCGGACATGGCGGTCCAGGACAGACCCTGCCAGTCGCCGAAGTCCTGCTCCGCCAGGTGTTCCTCGATCACCGGGTCGGGGAAATTAAGCCCGGCCTCGAAGATCGCTTGCGCGGTTTTGGTGGCGCGCGTGAGATGGCTGGTGACCCATACCGCGTCTTCGGGAAGGGCGCCGGCCAAGGCTTCGAAATGCGCCGTTTCCGAGACGTCGCAATCGACATCGCTGGCGCCGTAAATGACGCCCTTCTCGGTGAGGACCGGGGCATGACGGACCCACCACCAGCGCGTACAATTGCTCATAACGCCGCCGCCACGGCCATCAGCACGGCGGCTTCCGCCGCCTGCTGCTGCGCGCCCAGAACATCCCCCGGATAGCCGCCCATCTGGCGCTGGCACAACCAGGCGACGAACCACGCCGCCGCCGCCGCCATGGCCGCCGCCAGCAATCCGCCCCAGGGGCCGAGAAACAAAAATCCGGCCAGCACACCCAAAAGCCCGGCCTTGATCCAGCCCTCACGGTCGGGGTCTCCGGCCCGCACCGCCAGCCCGGATTTCCGGGCCGGTTCCAACCGGTGCATGGTGATCGGCAATAGCCCCCGGCTGAGCGCCGCCGCCGCCACCAGGGCCGCCGCCGCCAGCCCCGGCCCCGGCAGCCCTCCCAAAATGGCGGCGCGGATGGAGACGGAAAACACCACCGCCAGCACGCCGAAAGCGCCAATCCGGGAATCGCGCATGATTTTCAGCTTTTTTTCCACCGTATCGCCGCCGCCCAGCCCGTCGGCGACATCGGCCAGACCGTCTTCGTGCAGTGCGCCTGTGGCCAGGACCGTCGCCGCCAGTCCGATCAGGGCGCAGGCCAGCGGATGCAGATCAAGCTCGGCCGCCGCCAGCAGCGCCGCCCCGCCGATTACCCCGACCAGCACCCCGATCAGGGGAAAGGCGCGCGCCGCCGCGCCCAGACGGCCTTTGTTCGCCGCGCCCTTGATGTCCGGAAACGGCAGGCGCGTCAGGAACATGCCGGCGACCGCGCAATCGCGGCCCCAGCCGTTGATTTCGGCGGCGAAGAATTCCCGGATATCCGTCCACTTGTTCATGCTCTAAAGCCGTTTCGGGGTTTAAACGTTTTACCGGCGCATGGCTGCGCGTTTTCGGTTATAGGTTAAGGCGGACGAAAACAAAACATCCCGAGCCTAGGAAAAACACCTTCCCATGCCCTCCCTTCAATCCCCGCCAATGTCCCCTCCCGTCATCAAAAGCCTGGACGATATTCGCGCCGCCCTGCAATCCCTGCCCGCAGGGGATGACGCGGCCGCGGCCAAAGCTTCCGGACGCGAACCCACCCTGACCAAACCGCCGGGGTCGCTCGGCCGGCTGGAGGAATTGAGCCAGTGGCTTTGCCGCTGGCAGGGCCGTCACCCGCCGTCCATGGGCGCGCCCAAAGCCCAAGTGTTTGCCGGCAATCACGGTGTCGTCGCGCAAGGAGTGTCCGCCTTTCCGGCAGACGTGACAGCCCAAATGGTGGCCAATTTCGAAGCCGGCGGCGCCGCCATCAATCAGTTGTGCCAGGTCTTCGGCGTCGGCTTTTCCATCGACGCCCTGTCGCTCGACCGCCCGACCGGGGATTTCACCGAGGGCCCGGCGATGACGGAAGACGAATGCGTGGACGCCTTCGTCTTCGGCATGGGAACGGTCAGCGACGGCATGGACGTGTTGTGCCTGGGCGAAATGGGCATCGGCAACACGACGTCCGCGGCCGCCCTCACAATGGCGCTTTTCGGCGGTGACGCCGCGCACTGGACCGGATCGGGCACCGGCGTTCAGGGTGCCCAGCTTGAGAAAAAGACCGCCGTCGTCGCCAAGGCCGCCGCGTTGCACGGAAACAACGCCCCGGACCCGTTGCAGAGTCTTTGCCGTCTCGGCGGGCGGGAGCTTGCCGCCATCACGGGCGCGGTGCTGGCGGCGCGGTTCCGCCGGGTGCCGGTGCTGTTGGACGGCTACGTGGCGACCGCCGCAGCCGCCGCCCTTGAAGCCGCCCGCCCCGGCGCGCTGGAGCACTGTCGGGCAGGCCATGTCTCGGCCGAACCCGGGCACCGGCGGCTATTGGAAAAACTGGACATGGTTCCGATCCTTGATCTGGACATGCGCCTCGGCGAGGCCTCGGGCGCGGTGCTGGCGGTCGCGGTTCTGAAAGCGGCGACGGCATGCCACAGCGGCATGGCGACGTTTGAAGATGCCGCCGTCAGTGGTAAAACCGGGGAATAGGGTTACCCCTCGTCGAGGAAGTCTTCCGCCTCGCCACGCTCGATCCGGCGCTTCAGTTTCAGCAGTTCGAGGCGGCGTCCGTCTTCGGCGATGAGGCTTTCCACATAGCGGCCCTGGAAAAGGTCGATCCCCACGGAACGCCCGAAATCTATGGCCTCGCGGTTGTCACAACGGCACATGATGATGCGGTCGGCGCCGCCGCGCTTGACGAGGGTGCGGATTTTTTCGTGCATTTCCTCGCCGCCGTCGGCCAGGTCCGGATGCCAGATCAGCTTCGCCAGATCGGCGCCCAGCCGTTCGCGGTCGATGATGGAAATGGTTTCCAGGGTCAGGCCGTCGAGACAGACCTTGTAGCCTTTTTCCTGCACGAATTCGCGGGCGAAGACATAGGAGCTGAGGTCCGAAAAAATATCCTCTTTCTGCAATTCGATCATCATGGCGCCGCGCCGGCCGGCGGAAATATTGTCGTCAAAGGCCTGGAACTCAGGCGACAGGACGGTCGCCACGTTGATGTTGAAGCTGATGTCGCCGGAAAAGGAAATGCTGTCGGTTTTCGTCAGCATGGCCAGCATGCGCCGGTCCAGGGTCGTTGTCAGGTGCTGGAACAGCCAGCGGTTGGCGACCAGGTTGACGTCCGGCAGCATGGTTTCCCGCAAATCCTTGATGGAAATGAACAGTTCGGAAAATAACTGCTCGGGAACCATTTGCCCGTCGATCTGACAGATGTACTGGCGGCGCACCAGGTTCGACAGGTCGGCGCGGGACAGAGCGGTTTCGACCCGCGCCAGCACCTTTGGCGTCAACGGTTCGCCCATATCCTGTTTCGCCTTAAGCGCGGCGCGGGCATCCATGCGTCCGCGCACTTCGGTTTGGCGCTTGCGTTCGGCCTGGGCCAGGTTTTGTACGGTGTGCAGGACAGCATCGAAGTCCTGTTCGGCGTCGTACCAGGTGGCGAACTTCTGATCCGAGTGATCCTCTTCCGCGACCAGCGGATCATCGTCGAACAAATAGCGGATCTGCTGCACCGAGGTTTCCACCTGCGGATGGGCGGTGTCCTTGTAGATCACGAACATGTCGGCGTTTTTCACCGAGAACACCTGGGCATCCAGAGACGAGATCAGGGAATCGAAATTGCTGGCGGCGGTGCGCAGATGCTGCTCACGGCGGTTCATTGGCCGGAGCTGGGACAGGTGCAGATGGACCACCTTGCGTCCCTCTTTTTGCTTTTCCAGCCGCTGCATGTAGTCGAGCAGCAGGCTTTCCTGGGCTTGCGATTGAATTTCCGGTGCCGTTGCCATGGATCAGGCCTTCGGTGCGGGTTTGGGTTGGGGATGAGCCGGAACCGGTTGTGCCGGGGCCGCTTGGGCCGGGGCCGGTCGGGCTGGGGCCGCTTGTGCCGGTGCCGGTTGCGCTGGGGCCGGTTGCGCCGGGGCGGGCTGGGCGGGCGCTGCAATGGGAGCCGGTTGGGCTGGAGGCCTCGGTTGCGCGGGAGCCGGTTGGGCTGGGGGCCTTGGTTGTGCGGGAGCCGGTTGCGGAACAACGGGTTGCGCGGGAGCAGCGGTAGGGACCGGTTGAGCGGGCACAGGCTGCACCTGGGCCGGTTGGGCGGGCGCTGGCTGGGCAGGAATCGGAGCAGGCGCCGGTTGCCCGGAGACCGGTTGCGCGGGCGCGGCGGCGGGGGCGGCGGCGGGGGCAGCGGCTGGCGCTTTCGCCTTTGCCGCGGCAGCGGCGGCGGCTGCCGCAGCTTTGGCCTTGGCGGCGGCTTCGTTCCTGGCCTGCTGGGCTTTGACGTCGGCGATTTTCTCCATCAGGTCATCGACATAGAACCCCTGGAACCGGCTGATGCCTAGCGACAGGCCCCACTTGATGGCCTCTTCCGTATCGACGCGGGCCAGGATCACGCCTTCCTTGCCGGTGGTCGCGATGACGTGGCGCATGTCCTCGATCCGGGCCGGGTCGACCTCGCCCTCATAATCGGAATCCCAGTTGATTTTCACGAAGTCGGATTTCAGCAGGCCCGGCTCCATGAATTGCAGGGCGAGCGGATTCAGGCCGTCGACGACCACCCGGTAGCCCCGTTCCTGCAGGGTATCGCGGGCATATCCGTAAGTGTTCATGTCGGAGAAAATATCCAGGATCTGCATTTCCACCACCACCTTGGAGGTATATTTGCCGACGGTCTGGTGAAATTTCTGGAAGTCCCGTGACAACACCGTGCTGACGTTGAGGTTCAGACTCATGGTAAACGGCAGCAGGCTGAAATCCTTGTTGCCGAGCACCGCCAGCATGCGCCGGTCCAGGGTTTCCGTCAGGTATTGGAACAGCCAGGGCGAGGCAAACAGGTTGACCTCCGGTGCGATACGCTTCTTCAGCTCGCCCACGGAAATGAAATGTTCCTTGAACACCAGTTGGCCCGGCCCGCCGGGTCCCATTTCCAGGCAGGTCTGCAGCCGGATCAGGTCGGCGACGCGGGTCGCCTGCAGATTCTGATTGATGGCGGCCAGGTTGAGCGACGACAGCGGGTCGCCGCGTTCCTTGTCTTCCCTGACCTTGACTTCCGCCTGCAACTGCAGGACGCGCTGGGCTTCGACGGCGAGATCGTTGGCAATGGCGGAAAAAGCGGAAAAGTCCTCCGGCTGGCTGAGGTCGTACCAGGTCGAAAAGGAATCCTCGAACGCGCCGTCCTCGACCAACAGCAAAGGATCCCCGCCGAACAGCGAGCGCACCTTGTCGACGGCGGCGTCCGCGTCGTCCACGGGCACGTTGCGGCAGATCAGCACCACGTCCCCGTTATGCAGGGAAAAGGCCGTGGCCTCGTAATTTTCCATCAGCCCGTCGAAGGACCGGATCGCGATATTGAGGAAATGCGGCTGGCGATTCGACGCGCGCAATTGCGACAGGTGGATATGCACCGCGTACACTCCGCCTGGATTCGCCTCAACACGCTTGAGGCGCGACAGCAGCAAGCTTTCTTCGCTTGTATCCGCCTCGCGGTATTCGCCGCTCGCGTAACCGAGATCGGCCATGCTCTGCCCCGTTCGCTGATTATCCTATCGCCCCGCGCTGGACTCTATGCCGTAACCCTTAAAATCCCATTACCGTCAATATGTTGACAAGGGGATATTCCGGCACATGAGAGCCCGCCTTGCGGCAGGGAACGCACCCGTCCATCATATTGCCAGAGATGACCAAGTCACGCCAGAACCCGAACGCCGTATCGGCCGCCGGAAACGCCAAAACACCCCGGGGCCGCCGCGTTTATGCCGTCGGTGACATCCACGGACGGAGGGATTTGCTGGAACGCCTGCACCGGCAAATACTCGAAGACGCCGCCGATGCGGACAGCTTCGGCAAGGTCGTCGTCTACCTTGGTGATTTTGTCGACCGCGGCCCCGACAGCGCCGGCGTTCTTGACCTTTTGATCGACCATCCCCTCGACGGATTCGAACGCCACCATCTCAAGGGCAACCACGAGGACATGATGCTCCGGTTTCTGAAAACCGGCGGCGGGCTTGATGCTTGGCTGATGAACGGCGCCCGCGGCACTTTTGAAAGTTACGGCATCGAGGTCTCCGACATTTTTCTATCCTTGCCGGAGCCCGAACGCCTGTGCCGGAATCTGGCCCATACCCTGCCCGCCCGGCACCGCGCATTTCTGCAGGCGCTGGAGATATCTCACACCGAAGGCGCCTATTTGTTCGCGCACGCCGGCATCGCGCCTGGGGTACCCCTTGAGGAACAAAGCCCCCACGACCTGATGTGGATTCGGAACGAATTTCTTTTTTCCGACGCCAACCACGGTGCGCGCGTCGTGCACGGGCACTCCATCAGCCCGGAGCCCGAGGTCAAATTCAACCGCATCGGCATCGACACCGGGGCCTGGCAGTCGGGTGTCCTGACGGCGGCGGTGCTGGAAGGTGACGCGGTCAGGTTTTTGCAGACGTGAGCCGCTTTTAACGTCCCTTTCCGCTTGGTTGCACCCCCGTCCCCTGATAGTTTCAGCGCGGAATTTCCAACAGGGATTACGCATGACGGCCAGAAAAAAGATTCTTGTTACCGGTGGCGCCGGTTTTGTCGGATCACACCTGTGCGACCGGCTCGTCAACGACGGTCACGAGGTGCTGTGTGTCGACAACTTCTATACCGGCACCCGCAACAACGTGATCGGCCTGATGGATAAGGCGCACTTCGAAATGATGCACCACGACGTCACCTTCCCGTTGTATGTGGAGGTCGACGAGATCTACAACCTGGCCTGCCCGGCATCGCCCATCCATTACCAGCATGACCCCGTACAGACGACCAGGACCTCGGTGCACGGTGCCATCAACATGCTGGGGCTGGCGAAACGGACCGGGGCTAAAATCCTCCAGGCCTCGACCAGCGAGGTCTACGGCGACCCGGAAGTCCACCCGCAGACGGAAGATTATCTCGGCAACGTTAACCCGATCGGGCTACGGGGCTGTTACGACGAGGGCAAGCGGTGCGCCGAGACGCTGTTTTTCGATTATTACCGCCAGTACGGCACCAACATCCGGGTGGCGCGGATTTTCAATACCTACGGACCGCGCATGCATCCCGACGACGGGCGCGTGGTGTCCAACTTCATTGTCCAGGCGCTCAAGGGTCAGCCGATCACGGTTTATGGCAACGGCAGCCAGACACGATCGTTTTGTTATGTCTCCGATCTGGTAGGCGGGCTGGTGGCGCTGATGGATGCGCCCGACGAGATCACCGGGCCGGTGAACCTCGGCAACCCCCGGGAAATGACCATCCGCGAACTGGCCGAACAGGTCATCGCCATGACCGGGTCGAAATCGAAACTGGTGGAAAAGCCGCTTCCCGGCGACGACCCGACGCAGCGCTGCCCCGACATCACGCGCGCCAAGACGCAGCTGGGCTGGACCCCCGGCGTGATGCTGGAAGATGGCCTGAAAACAACCATCGACTACTTCAAGACCACCATCTAGGGAGCCTGCCGGGCCTGCGGCTGTTTTGCATTGGGGCCTGAAAACAGAGTACAAAAGCCAGACAGAGGGGGCTATTGATGGACCTAGACGCTTTTTACGCATCAGAATTCGACGAACATCAGGGTGTCCTGAACGATACCCGGGCCGTCCTGGCCGAGCCCTTTTCCCGGCTCATCGAGGTCTGTACGGACGCGATCCGGGCCGGCAACAAACTGATGCTGTTCGGCAACGGCGGCAGCGCCGGGGATTGCCAGCACATCGCCACCGAACTGGCGGTGCGCTACATCACCGACCGCGATCCCATCGCCGCCATCGCGCTGACCACGGATACATCCATGCTGACGGCGATCGCCAACGACTGGACCTTCGATGATCTGTTCGCGCGTCAGGTCGAAGCCCTGGGCCGCCCCGGCGATGTCGTCCTCGCCATTTCCACCTCGGGCAAAAGCGAAAACATCCTGCGTGGCCTGAAGATGGCGCGCGATAAAGACATCATCGCCGCCGGGTTCGGCGGCAAGGGCGGCGGCGGCATGGTCGACTTGTGCGATCCGTTGGTTCTGGTGCCGTCCGACATCACGGCGCGCATCCAGGAAATGCACATCCTGCTCGGCCATATGCTGTGCGGCGCGCTGGAACAGAAACTGGGTCTGGTATAAGGAAACGGATATGACGGAACGCGCCGACCTGATCCCGCTGGTAACCCGCCTCGCCAAGGCGCGGGTGCTGGTCGTCGGCGACGTCATGCTGGACCATTTCCACTACGGCGAGGTTGAGCGGATATCCCCGGAAGCCCCGATCCCGGTGCTGCGCGTCGAGCGCGAAGACGCCATGCTGGGCGGCGCCGGAAACGTGGTCCGCAACCTGCACTCGCTGGATGCCCAGGCGCGTTTTGTCACCGTCACCGGCAAGGACGCCGCTGGGCGCGACATCGCCCGCCTGATCAAAAAGGAATCCGTCAAGGATGCGCCGATTGTCGATAGCGCCCGGCGGACTTCGACCAAGACCCGCTATATCGCCGGCGTCCAGCAGGTGTTGCGCGCGGACCGGGAAAGCACCGAGCCCCTGGATTTGAAAACCGAGGGTAAACTGCTCAAGGCCGTTAGCGCCGCCATGCGAAGTTGCCAGACCGTGGTGCTGTCCGATTACGGCAAGGGCACGCTGTCGGACGGCGTCATCCAAAAGATCATCCGTCAGGCCGCGAAGGCAAAAAAAGCCGTGATCGTCGATCCCAAGGGGGCCGACTACGCGCGCTATCGAGGCGCCGCCCTGATCACGCCCAACCGCCGCGAACTGGCCGAGGCCACGGGCCAGGAAATCAACTCCGAGGCCGATGTCGTTCGCGCCGCCAGGAAACTCCTGAAACTCCACCGTCTCGGCGCGGTGCTGGCGACCCGCAGTTCGGACGGCATGACGATTGTCCAGGCTGGCGGCAAAACCGTCCATCTGCCGGCGGAAACCCAGGAAGTGTTCGACGTCTCCGGCGCCGGCGATACCGTTGTCGCCACCGTCGCCGCGGCCTTGGCCGGTGGCGCGGACCTGGACCAGGCCGCCCGGCTGGCCAATGTCGCCGCCGGTATCGTCGTCGGCAAGGTCGGCACGGCGGCCGTCTACGCCGCCGACCTGATCGCCGCCCTGCACCACCAGGACCTGACCAGCGCCGAGGCCAAGGTTCTGAGCGTGGACCAGGTCAAGGACCGCATCGGCCAATGGCGGCGTGCCGGACACGCCATCGGCTTTACCAACGGGTGTTTCGATCTGTTACACCCCGGCCATGTGTCGTTGCTGAAACAGGCACGCCGGGCCGCCGGACGGCTGATCGTCGGGCTCAATTCCGATGCCTCCGTCCGTCGCCTCAAGGGCGACGGCCGCCCGGTGCAATCGGAAGCCGCCCGCGCCACGGTGCTGGCATCGCTGGCGTCTGTCGACGCGGTGGTGATTTTTGATGAACGCACGCCGTTGAAGCTGATCAAGGCGTTGAAGCCCGATGTCCTGATCAAGGGCGCGGATTACGATATGTCTTCCGTTGTCGGCGCCGACGTGGTGAAGAAATACGGCGGCACGGTCAAGCTGGCGAAGCTGGAACCCGGCCACAGCACATCGGCAACCATCGAAAAAATGGGCCGGAAAAAGAAACCCAAATCCTAGAGCCTGAGGACATGGAGCCCCTCGCCGCCAATCTTATCTATGCCCTGGGCTGGATCAGCTTTGGCGCCGTTCATTCCGCGCTTTCCTCATCCGCCGTAAAACAGCGTCTTGCCCCCCTGTTCGGAGCCTATTACCGGCTTTCCTACAACCTGTTTGCGGGCATTCACATCGCCGCCGTCTGGGTTTTCGGCCAATGGGCGCTGGACGCCAGCCCCTTTGATCTTGAGCCCGCCGTCGCATCGGCGCTGACCGGTGTTCGCTGGCTGGGAATCCTGGTTTTGTTACTAGCGCTCCGGGAATACGACCTGGGCCGGTTCTCAGGCCTCAGTCAAATCCGCAGCCACCGCCAGGGTCTGCCCGATCCGGGCGACGAGCCGCTGATCACCGACGGCATGCACCGCTTCGTCCGCCACCCCTTGTATCTCGGCGCGCACATGATCCTGTGGGGCGGCGCTGCTAACCCGTTCGGACTGGCGACGGCGATTTTGGGATCGCTATATTTGATTGTTGGCGCGCGGCACGAAGAAGGCTCGCTGCGGGCGCTGCATGGCGAGGCTTACGAAGAGTACCGGCGACGCGTCCCCGCGCTGATACCAGGGATCACCCCCCGTCCGGGTGGGAGTTAAACTCTTGTGTTTTCCCGCCGCCAGAGATGGTGGCGAACAGGTTCGTCCAAAAACCGGAGCCTTTATTCCCGGCAATCGTTGATGGCGAATCTGGTGATTGCCCCGGTAATTGCCAGGGCAGGGCCCTGAGGGGCAGACCCACGTGGGCCGGGGCCATGACATTTCGCCACAGTTTTGCCGGCGCGCCGCCGCCGGTGACCTTGTTCATGGGCCTGCCGTCGTCATTGCCCATCCACACACCGGTGACCAGATCGGCGGTGTAGCCGACAAACCAGGCGTCCCTGAAATTTTGGCTGGTGCCGGTCTTGCCCGCCTGCGGCCGGTTGATGGCCGCCGCCCGCCCGGTGCCTGTGGAGACAGCGCCGGAAAGCATTTCATTGATCGCCCGGACGTGTACGCCGGCGACGACCCGGCCCGGACCCGAGCCGTCCCGGCGGTAGAGAACATTTTCTTCGGCATCCCGGATTTCCGTAATCCCATAGGCCCATACCCCGGCGCCACCGTTGGCAAAAGGCGCGTAGGCCGCCGTCAAATCCAACAGGCGAACCTCGGCGACGCCGAGAGACAGGCTGGGGTGGGCCTTGAAATTTCCCGTCAGGCCCAGACGCCGGGCCGCTTTAATAACATTTTTGCGCCCCGCCCGTTCGCCGACCTTAACCGCGACCGTGTTGATCGAACGCGCCAGGGCATCGCTGAGGCGCACCGGCCCCTGATAGCGTCGGTTGAAATTGGCCGGATGCCAGGTGCCGATGGAAACCGGTTCGTCCACCAGCACGCTATCGGGCGCAAGCCCTGATTCCAGGCCGGCCAGATAGACGAACGGCTTGAACGCCGAGCCCGGTTGCCGTCCGGCCTGGGTTGCGCGGTTGAACTGGCTCTTGGCGTAGGATCGCCCGCCGATGAGGGCACGTACCGCGCCGCCGGGCGTCATCATCACCAGGGCGGCCTGTCCGATGCCTTTCTTTTTCCCAACCGCCCCCAGGATTTTCGCCGTTTCCCCTTCGGCCAGATTTTGCAGGCCCGCATCCAGGGTCGTCTGCACCACAAGATCCCGGCCACCCGGATTGACGTAACCCGGCACCTGTTCCAGCACCCAGTCGACAAAATAGCGCCCGCCACCGGTTTTGTGCATCTCCCGCAAAACGTTTTGCTGTGCCGCCGCCCGCTTCGCGTCTTCAACCGATAGCGCGCCCGCGGCAACCATGTTTTTCAACACCTGTGCCGTGCGCGCCCGGGCGCGGGCCGGACTGGAGATGGGGTTATAGCGGGACGGCGCTTTCAATAGTCCGGCCAGCATCGCCGCCTGATAAGTGGAAATTTCCGCCACCGGGCGGTCGAAATATTTCCGCGCCGCCGCGTCGACACCAAAGGTCCCGGAACCCAGGTACACCCGGTTGAGGTAAATTGTCAGGATCTGGGCCTTGGAAAACTTATGTTCCAGCCATAACGCCAGTAGCAGCTCCTGGAACTTGCGCTTGATCGTACGCTCCGGGTTGAGAAACAGGTTTTTTGCCACCTGTTGCGTGATGGTGGACCCGCCCTGGACGACGCGGCCCGCCTGCACATTCGCCGCCATCGCACGGCCCAGACCGATTATATCGATACCGAAATGACTGTAAAAACGCCGGTCCTCGGTCGCCAGCACGGCGGCGGGCAGGCTTTCGGGCAATTGCTCCAGCCGCGTCAGGCGGCCATAAACATCGCCGCGGCGCGCCAGCACCGCACCGTCGGCGGCAAGCAGCGTTATCGTCGGCTTGCGGGTTGCGTTGAAGGCCTTGTCCACGTCGGGAAGGTCGGAGCCATACCAGGCCGCCGCCAGGGTAAAGGCGATGACGCCCCAGATGGCTGAGACCGTGCCCCATTTCAGGGATTTCCGCGCCGTCCAGCCAAGGCCATGCAAAAAGCCACGCCAAAGTCCGGGTCCGGCAGGGGGCTTTCTAGGCTGAGCCATAGTCGCTCGACCGGCCAGACGTTTTTGGCTCTTCACCTTGTTTTTGTTGGGCTTTCTCATGGCGGACATGATCGCCGGAGGCGGTTAGCATCGGGTTAACGGGGAACAGAAGGAGGCAGGCGGATGCAGATTAATTCGCCGACCGGCGCTTTTTCGGTTTACGGCAATCGAGGGCTTCGTGCAGGACGTCCGCATCGATGATGCAGCCTTTCAGATTGCACCGCCACAGGTCCGCGCCCTGGAGGTCCGCACCGCTGAGATTGGCGCCCCGAAGATCGGCTTCGGTCAGGTCCGTATAGGCCAGCAACGCGCTTTCCAAGTTGGCGTTCAACATTACGGCGCGTTCCAGATTGGCGCCGCGCAGGTCCGCGCCCTGAAGGTCGGCCCCGGTCAGGTCGGCGGCGCGCAAATCGGCATTGCGTAAATCCACTCCCTGCAATTCGGAATCGCGGAGATCGATGCCCATGAGTTCGGCGCGATGGCCGCCATCGCCGGACTCCGCCGTCCAGTCGGAGTGTTCATCAAGGATTTTATCGATGGTCCGCTCAGCCATTATGCCCCCTGCCATGCTTAGGCGAACAGCATAGTCGCCCCAAGATACCAAGTCCAAGGCGTATAACGGCGCACCCCGGATACGCCGCGCCTAAACGTCCAGATTGGCCACTTTTAGCGCGTTTTCCTGGATGAAGTCGCGCCGGGGTTCCACCACGTCGCCCATCAGGGTCTCGAACAACCGGCCAGCCTCGTCGGCGTGGTTGACCCGGACCTGCAGGAGGGAGCGGACTTCGGGGTCCAGCGTGGTTTCCCAAAGTTGTTCCGGGTTCATTTCCCCCAGTCCCTTGTAGCGCTGGATGCTCACGCCCTTGCGGCCCAGTTCCATGATCTTGTCGACCAGGGACACCGGCCCGGTGACCAGGTATTCGGCATCCTTGACCGTGAGAACCCCGTGGCGTGCGTAGAGTTTTTGCAACTTGCCGGCCATTTCGTCGAGACGCCGCGCGCCGGACGAACTGATCAACGCCCCGTCGATGGCATGGGTTTCGGTAACGCCCCTGAGCATGCGGCTGAATTCCAGTCCGCCGTCGTCCAGCGGGCGTCCCTGCCAGCCACGTTCCGCCGGGGGTTCCAAAGCATCAAGCCGTTTGGCGATATAGTCCGCGGCCCCGCCGGCGGCTTCTGAATCCCCCAAAATCTGCGGGTTGAGCGCGCCCAGGATCGCCGCCTGCTCGGCCACGGCCAGGGGCACATGCTGGGCCACGCTGGAAAGCAGGGATTTGACCCTGCGCGCATTCTCGACGAGTTCGCGCAGGTCCGCGCCCGCCACCTGTTCGCCGTCGTGGGGAACGAACACGCTGCCTTCGTCGATGGCGGCGTTGAACAGGAAATTTTCCAGCAACGGATCATCCTTGAGATAGACCTCCGAACCGCCCCGCTTGGCACGGTAAAGCGGCGGCTGGGCGATATAGAGATAACCTTTTTCGATGATCGACGGCATGTGGCGGTAGAAGAACGTCAACAGCAGGGTGCGGATATGGCTGCCGTCCACATCGGCGTCGGTCATGATGATGATCTTGTGGTAGCGGCATTTTTCGATGTTGAAGTCGTCCCGCCCAATACCGGTGCCGAGCGCCGCGATCAGGGTGCCGATTTCAGCCGAACTCAACATCTTGTCGAAACGCGCGCGTTCCACGTTCAAAATCTTGCCGCGCAACGGAAGGATCGCCTGGTTGGAACGGTCGCGGCCCTGTTTGGCCGAACCGCCGGCGCTGTCACCCTCGACGATGAACAGTTCGCTCAACGCCGGATCCCGTTCCTGACAATCGGCCAGCTTGCCGGGCAGGGACGAAATGTCGAGCGCGCCCTTGCGCCGGGTCAGTTCCCGCGCCTTGCGCGCCGCCTCGCGGGCGGACGCGGCATCGAAAATCTTCGAAATCACCTGCTTGGCTTCCGCCGGGTGTTCGCCGAACCAGCGGTCGAGACCTTCGCCGACGACGCTTTCCACGGCCGGGCGGACCTCGCTGGAAACCAGCTTGTCCTTGGTTTGCGAGGAAAACTTCGGGTCCGGCAGCTTCACCGACAGCACACAGGTCAGTCCTTCGCGGGCGTCGTCGCCGGTGATGGCGACCTTATCCTTCTTGGCAATACCGACCTTGGACGCATAATTGTTGATGGTTCGGGTCAGCGCGCCACGAAACCCGGCCAGATGGGCGCCGCCGTCGCGCTGCGGGATATTGTTGGTAAAGCACAACATGGTTTCGTGATAGCTGTCGTTCCATTGCAGGGACATCTGCACAGCGGTATCGTCGCGCTGGCCGGTGATGGAAATTGGCGGCTCCAGCAGGGCGCCTTTGGCCCGGTCGAGGTATTCGACGAAGGCGACCAGGCCGCCTTCGTAATTCATATTGACCACCTGGGCATCGACGCTGCGCGCATCGGTCAGGGTCATGGCGACGCCGGAATTCAAAAACGCCAGTTCCCGCAACCTGTGTTCCAGGGTGGCGAAGTCGTATTCGATAGAGGTAAAGGTTTCCGGAGAGGCGACAAAGGTCACCTCGGTGCCGGACAACGGGGGCCCGTCCTCGCCTTTGGGCGCATCGCCGATGACTTCCAGCGGGCCTTCGGCCTCGCCGTGGCGGAAGCGAATGAAGTGTTCCTTGCCGTCGCGGCGGATTTTCAACTCCAGGGTTTCCGACAGCGCATTCACCACCGACACGCCGACGCCGTGCAGGCCGCCCGACACCTTGTAGGAATTGGAGTCGAACTTCCCGCCGGCGTGTAGCTGGGTCATGATGACCTCGGCCGCGGACACGCCCTCTTCGCCGTGAATATCGACCGGAATGCCGCGCCCGTTGTCGGACACGGTTACCGAACCATCGCCGTTGAGCGTCACCAGAACCGTGTCGCAATACCCGGCCATGGCTTCATCGATGGCGTTGTCGACCACCTCGTAGACCATGTGGTGCAGCCCGGAGCCGTCGTCGGTGTCGCCGATGTACATGCCGGGGCGCTTGCGCACGGCATCGAGCCCGCGCAGAACCTTGATGGAATCGGCGTCGTAATCTTCGGCGGACCCGTTTTGCTGAATTATTTCAGGGACGGCGTCCTCCGAAACCTCGTCCGGAATCTCTTCCGCAACTTCGTCCGCGGTATCTTTTGCCGGTTTTTTTGGGGTCTTTTTTGCCATTTTTTGCTCTTAAGCTTTAAGGGTTCAATATTCTCAATGCGTTACGGTAGCGTCGGCGACGGCGAAAAACTGCGCCCGGCCGCGCAGGGGTCCGAACAGGGCGGCATCGGTACCGGTCATCCAGACCTGTGCGCCGAGGCCGGTGATTTCCTCAAACAGGGCCTCCAGCCGCAGGGCGTCCAGATGCGCTGCAATTTCGTCCAACAGCAACAACGGGGCCGTTCCCTGCTCGTAGGCGCGCATCCGGGCCGTCGCCAGCACCAGCGCCACCAGCAGCGCCTTTTGTTCGCCGGTCGAGCACAACGCCGCCGCCTGGCCGTTGCCAAGATGGCGGACCGCCATATCGCTACGGTGCGGCCCCGTTTGCGGCCGGCCGTCGGCCCCATCACGCCGGCGCTCTTCCGCCAGACGGGCGCGGAATTTATCTTCCGCCGCCAACGCCGGGCCTTCGCCGAGCCAACGCTCGATCTCGCCCACCGACGCGATCTCCGCACCGGGAAAAGCGCCCGTGTCGTCATGCGCCAAATGCCGGGCGAGGCGGCGCACCATATCGAGGCGGGCCGCCACCACGGCAACGCCCCGTCTCGCCATGGTGTCTTCCAGCGTCGCCAGCCAGTCCGCGTCTCCCCCACCGTTCCCTGGGCCGCCCTTCAACAGAGCCGTGCGTTCGCGCATGGCGTGGTCATAGGCGTTGACCCGCCCGGCGTGGGCGGGGTCGGAATCAAACACCAGCCGGTCGAGAAATCGACGCCTGGCCCCCGGCCCTTCGAGAAACAGCCGGTCCATCTGCGGCGTCAGCCACAACGCGCTGACGTGGTCGGCCAGCACCGACTGGCTTTTGGCGATTTCGCCGTCCAGCTTGACGATACGTTTGTCGCGCCCGCCTGATGCCCCGGCCTCGAAGGCTGTGCCGATTTCGACCTCGCCCCCGGGTGTGCGCATGACCGCCGCCACGCCCCACGGAGAAAAAGAAGTGGCGCGTTTTGGATGAGCCACCTCCTGGCGCACAATGTCGTTTAGCCGCGCACGCCGCAGGCCGCGTCCGGGAACCAGGAACGACAGACCTTCCAGCAGATTGGTCTTGCCGGCGCCGTTGGGGCCCGTCAGCACTACCGGTGCGGCATCCAGTTCCAGGCGCTGATAGTGGTAACACCGAAAATCCGTCAACGTCAGCCGTTTGACCGAAATGCCACCGCCAGCGGACGCAGCAATCTCCTGCGGGGCCATATCCGCCGGAATGTCCACTGTCGCCAGACCTTGCGCATGACCTTGGGATCGCAAAAGAGCGGTCTCCCTATACTCGCATCGGCATCAAAACGTACAGCGCGCCGGCGTCCTCGACCTCGCTGAGGATCGTCGGCGAGGCCGCATCCGCCAGCATCAGCCGCGTACTGTCGCCTTCGATCTGGCGGATGATGTCCAGCAGATACCCGGCGTTGAAACCGATTTCCACGGCGTCCCCCTGGTAGGTGGCTTCCAGCTCTTCCGTGGCGCTGCCGTCTTCGGGGCTGGACGCGGACAGGATCAGGCTGCCGCTGGCCAGACTCATCTTCACGGCGCGGGATTTTTCGCTGGAAATAGCCGACACCCGGTCGACCGCGTCGGCAAACCCCTTGGTGGGCACATCCAGCTGCTTGTCGTTTCCTTCGGGGATAACCCGTTGGTAATCGGGGAACGTGCCATCAATCAGCTTCGACGTCAGCACCGTATCGTCGAAGGAAAAGCGGACTTTCGCCTCCGACAGGGAGACGGCGATGTCGGCGGTGGTTTCGTCCACCAGCTTGCGCAGCTCGCTTACCGCTTTGCGCGGCACGATCACGCCGGGCATGCCATCGGCGCCGGGGGGCAGCGGCACTTCGATACTGGCCAGGCGGTGGCCGTCGGTGGCGACGGCGCGAAGCACGGCTGCGCCGTCCCGCTCGGCGGCGTGCAGATAAATGCCGTTCAGGTAATAGCGCGTTTCCTCGGTCGAAATGGCGAACCGGGTCTTGTCGATCAGGGCCTGGATTTCAGACACCGTAAGCGTGAACTGGTGGTCCAGGTCACCGCCCGACAAGACCGGAAAATCGTCCGTAGGCAGGCAGGTCAGGGTAAACCGCGAACGCCCGGACGACAGCACCATCTGGCCTTCACCATCGGCGTCGAGCGCAACTTGAGCCCCTTCGGGCAGCTTTCGCACGATGTCGTAAAGCGTGTGGGCCGGCGCCGTTGTGGCGCCCGGCGTGGTGATTTCGGCGGCCACGGATTCGACAATATCGAGGTCCATATCGGTGGCATTGAGCGCCAGTTTTCCGTCTTTGGCGTCAAGTTTAAGATTTGAGAGAATCGGGATCGTGTTGCGGCGTTCGACAACGCTTTGCACATGCCCTAGGGACTTCAACAAAGCGGCCCGCTCAATGGTCAATTTCATGATGTGATTTCAAGCCCTTAGAATAATTCAAGCGGTTTGCAGGAGGGCCTGTGAAAAGTGTCGGCCAACGCCGTAAATCGCCCCCCCGGTTGGTCGCTCCAGTATACCAGAAGCCCCCTGAACCGGAACCACTTTCCACCATAAATCGGGCCTTATTCCGACCCTCCCCACGACAATGCCCAGGGCCCGGAACAAGCCAGGAAACCGGCGGCAAAATAAATCAAGGATACCAGCGGAGCGAAAAGACGGGAAAAAGCGGATGGTCAGCCTTCCAGCATGCGGCGCAGCAGGTCCACGTCTTCGGCGAAGGAGGGGTCGTGTTCGCGCAGTTCGTCGACCTTTTTTACCGCGTGCATCACGGTGGTGTGGTCGCGGCCGCCGAATTTCCGGCCGATTTCCGGCAGCGAACGGGCGGTCAACTGCTTCGCCAGATACATCGCCACCTGACGCGGCCGGGCGACGGAACGCGCGCGCCGGGCGGAATGCATGTCGGAGGTACGGATATTGAAATGCGAGGCGACGCGTTTTTGAATTTCCTCGATGGTGACGCGGCGGTCGTTGGCCCGGAGCAGGTCGTGAAGCACGTCCTGCGTCGCCTCGAGCGAGATTTCCCGGCCTACCAGTTGGGCATGGGCGACGACACGGTTGAGCGCCCCTTCCAACTCGCGCACGTTGGCGGTGATCTTGTGGGCGAGGAATTCCATGACCTTGGGCGGCACGACGACCGACAGCTGTTCGGCCTTGGATTGTAGAATACCGAGCCTGAGCTCGTAGGTGGTGGCATGGATATCGGCAACCAGCCCGCAATTGAGCCTGGAAATCAGCCGTTCCTCCATGCCCTCCAGATCCGACGGCGATTTGTCCGACGAAATCACAATCTGGCGGCCCTGGTCGACCAGGGCGTTGAAGGTGTGGAAAAATTCTTCCTGGGTGGAATCCTTGCCGCTGATGAACTGGACGTCATCGATCATCAGCACATCAACGGAGCGGAACTGGTCCTTGAAATCCACCGTATTCTTTTCACGCAGCGCGCGGATGAACCGGTACATGAACTTTTCCGCCGAAAGATAGATGACGTTGCGCTCCGGCGTACTTTTATGAATATGCCAGGCAATAGCGTGCATCAAATGGGTCTTGCCGAGGCCGACGCCGCCATACAGAAACAGCGGATTGAATTGTGTCGAGGAGGCCTCGGCGACGCGCCGGGCGGCGGCATAGGCAAATTCGTTGGGCTTGCCGACGACGAAGTGCTCAAAGTCAAAACGCCGGTCCAGCGGTCCGCTGATGTCGCCGGAGGGGCGCCCCACCCCGTTGTTCTGGGGTTTGTCGACGGGCGCGGGCGCGCGGTCTTCCACGGTGCCGGACGACGCTTCGCGTTCGGACTGAATGAAAACGTCGACACCTTTGACGTCGGCGTTTTCCGCTGACCACAAATCCGCAAGGCGGTCGGTGTAATGAGCGACAATCCAGTCCCGCATGAACCGGGTCGGCACGGAAATTCTCACCTCGCCATCGACGATGGCACGCACCGTCATCGGTTTGAGCCAGCTTTGGTAGGCGGCTTCGCCGATTTCGGCCCGCAGCAGACCAGACACGGTCTCCCATTGCGCGGCCCATACCGCGCTTTGATCTTTTTGGGCTTGTTCGGTTTCGGCCGGAACGGCGTCGTCTTTGTTCATGTTTTCCAATTCGCCCCCGAAAGGCCCGGCGGACCTTTGTTGTGCATTACGACGAAACCACCGATTACCGGCGTGGCGGAAAAAACGGCCCCGCCTGACTAAGCGTAGCCACATCTAGCCACGCCTGATCACACTTTGATTGTTCATTCCAGGGGCAATTTAAGCAAACCACTCGTGGTTGCCAAAGCTGTTGCGCAATATTCCGGAACGTGTTGCCTGCCCGCACAAACTATGCGGAAGCTTCCTGTTCCGGGCCTGTCATAAGCGGACCCTTGTTTAAATCGAATGCCGTTCGCAAAACTTTCGTGTGTCGGTCGCGTGTCCGTCGAATGGCATCCGGCCCCTTGCGGTCTTTCCCGGCACGATGACAGGTTTTAAGAAATCATCTTTTCCCTGTCTTGCGCACCCTGGCTCAAACCGTTCAATTCTTAATCCGGCTCCTCAAGATATCGCAGCTTTTGTTTAGCCCCCTTTGAGAACAAATTTCGTCTTTTGTATTCAGCTTTAGTTTCGCAAAAAAAAATCTAACCAAAGAGACAAAAAAATGACCGGGTAAAGTCCTGCCCAGTTTTCTGCCTAAAAATCTTTTACTTAAACCGCCCCACAACAGTGAAAAGAGTTACTTGATGATTACTTGAATAGATAAAATGCAATCGAATTTTTTTGAAATATCCGCTCCACGAATTCACGTTAACTATTTTACCTGGACCCTGTATGGCCCCCTCTTGTGAGTCCGAATATTAGGGCCACTTGGTCACGCTGGCAACGAGATCGAATAGGGAACGTGGCAAAAAAAGCGAAATAATTTTCTTGACAATGATCGGCCATGGGAATCCACCCGCCGTCCACGCGCAAAAAAACCGCGACCCCGTGGGGCGCGGTTCGATCGCTCGACCGGGTCGCTGGATAGCGTCCTTATCCGGCCATGCCTTTTATCTGCTTGGAAAGCCTGGAAACTTTACGTGACATGGCATTGCGGGGGGCAATGCCCTTCTGTGCGCCACGCACCATTTGTGGTTCGGCGGTGCGTAGCGCGGCCTCGGCTTCCGGTTTATTGCCGGAAGTGATGGCGTCTTCCACCTTGCGGATGGAGGTGCGAACGGTGCTGAGCCGGCGCGAATTGACGACGGTTTGACGACTGGTCCGGCGGACCCGTTTCTTGGCAGAAAGGCTGTGTGCCATAACTAGAAAAACCTTTTATTTACTTAGCGCTCTGAAATATTAATCCGAAGCGTCCTGCAGGTGAAGGCAGGCTTATATAGAGGCTTCGGCGGGCCGTCAAGGGCCGGCTTCGGGTTTCTCCCGAGTCATTTTTACACTCCAACCGCACGATCTAAAGCGGAGACCTTACCCGCCGGACGGCATCAGCCGGAAAACGACCGTTAAAACGGACCGCGTTGCAGGCGTCCCTCCGGGCGATGGCGTGGATTGGCTGGAAAATTCCAGGCGCAGCACCTCCCCCTCGCGGCGGAACACGCCGGGAGCCTCTGTCTTCCAGCCCAGTTGCGGCAGAGTCTGCTCATAAAAGGCGAGGACCCGGTCCTTTTGCAAAGCCCCTTCTGCAACCGCCTCGACAATCCGCCCACGGGCGGTATCGAAAACCGTTGCCGAGTCCGGGGCCTCCACGAGCCCTTTCATCAGCGGCAGATCATCCAATACGGAGATAAATACGGGAGACTCCCCCGCCATTGCGGCGGTCACCGGCAAGGTCCCCGACACGATCCAAGACAGACAGAGCAGTCCGGCGGAAAGAATGGCTGCAAACAGGAAATTTCGTCTCATGCTTCCGCTTATACCATTAGCGCTGCTTTTGGGCACAATAGAATGTTGAGCGGCCCGACTGAGTGATGCGCCGGATGCCGCCGGTCTTCCCCACATCACAGACGCATCCCGGACACGCCTCGTCCTCGCGCCCGTAAACGGCAAAGGAATGCTGGAAGTACCCCAGTTCCCCCGAAGGCTGGCGGTGATCCCTTAAAGACGATCCGCCGGCGGCAATGGCCTCGGTCAATACGTCGCGGATCGCGCGGACCAGTTTTTCGGCGCGCCCGCCCTGCACGGTGGCCGCCGTCCGTTTCGGCGACAGGCCCGCCCGGAACAGGGCTTCGGAAACATAAATGTTGCCGAGACCGGCAACCACCGACTGGTCCAGCAACGCCGCCTTGATCGGCGTCTTGCGGCCTTTCAGCCGGGCGGCCAGCGCCGGGCCGTTGAAATCGTTGGCCAAAGGTTCCGGGCCCATGGTTGCCAGCATCTTGTGCCCGGAAAGCCCGGCGGTGTCCACCAGGTCCATAAAGCCGAACCGGCGCGGATCATTGAATCGGGCACTGGCGCCGCCTTCGACGTCGAACACCACATGGTCGTGCCTTTCCAGGGGGCGCTCCAGTTCCGGGGCATCGCTTTTGTAAATCCTGAACCGGCCGGACATGCCGAGGTGCGCTATCAGGGTTGTCGCGTTGTCCAGGTCCATCAACAGGAACTTGCCGCGCCTGTTCAGGCGTTCCACCCGCCGCCCCGTGAGGCGATCCGCGAACCTATCCGGGAAAGGAAACCGGAGATCCGGGCGGAGCACCCGCACCCGCAATAGCCGCCGGCCCTGGAAAACATCGCAAAGCCCTAGGCGGACGGTTTCAACTTCGGGGAGTTCAGGCATTTTTTTAACAGAATGAATGACTTCGGAAGTGGCGTCGGAGGGCAGCTTAGGGTATGTTTCGCCCCATGTCCAAAACCCAGACCCCGCATCCGGGCCCCGGCCCGGAGACAACCCATTTCGGGTATCGAAACGTCCCCGAAGACGAAAAGAGGTCGCTGGTGCGCGGCGTGTTCGATTCCGTGGCGCCCCGCTACGACCTGATGAACGACCTGATGAGCCTGGGTATCCACCGATTGTGGAAACGCACCCTGATCGGCTGGCTTAGACCCCGCCCGGAAATGTCCCTGGTGGACGTTGGTGGCGGCACCGGCGATATCGCTTTACGTTTCCTGGAACGCGGCGGTGGCGATGTCACCGTTATCGACATCAATAAGGAAATGCTTAAAGTCGGCCGCGGCAGGGCCATCGACCGGGGCATTCTCGAAAATATCCGCTGGCTGGACGGCGACGCCGAAGACCTGCCCGTCGAAGACGCCTCCTATGACGTCTACACCACGGCGTTCTGCATCCGCAACGTCACCCACATTGAGAAGGCCCTGTCCGAGGCTCGAAGGGTGCTGAAACCCGGCGGCCGGTTTCTCTGCCTGGAGTTCAGCCATGTCGTGCTGCCGATGCTGGATAAGCTCTATGACACCTATTCCTTCCGGGTGCTGCCGGCGCTGGGTGAGCAGGTCGCCGGCGACCGCGAGGCATACCAGTATCTGGCCGAAAGCATCCGCCGCTTCCCCGATCAGAACACCTTTGCAAAGATGATCCGGGACGCTGGGCTGGAACAGGTCAAGGTGCGCAACCTGTCCGGCGGCATTGCCGCCATACATTCCGCGTGGCGCGTTTAAAAAGAGCGTAATTCAGTGGCCCGATCCGTTCAAAATTTTCTTCGGCTTCTTAAGGTCGCACGCACCCTGGCCCGCCACGATGCGTTGTTCCCGCTCGAAGAAATGGAGGTCACGCCCACCGTGGTCGGTCTCGCGCGGCTACTGGCGAAGGGTGCCGTGGACCAGGAAAGCCGGGGCCTGCGTCCCGGTCAACGGCTGGCCCGCGCGCTGCATGAAGCGGGGCCGAGCTTCATCAAGCTGGGCCAGGCGCTGGCCACGCGATCGGATCTGCTGGGCGATGAAATGTCCGCCGATCTGTCGGATTTACAGGACAAGCTGCCGCCGTTCCCGGCATCTGAAGCGCACGCCATCATCGAGAACGAGTTCGGACAGCCCGTGGCGACCCTCTATTCAACCTTCGACGAC
>JACNJX010000094.1 GCA_014382345.1 Alphaproteobacteria bacterium | reverse complement strand
GTTTGCGGACAGGGGGCGATATGCCAAAAGATTAAGGTTTCCGCGCCTTACGGGCGGAATGCAAATTCCTCAAACGGAAACGGAAATGGCTTTTTTATTTTTCGTCACTAGGAAAATGCCGCGCTGAGCCCGCCAGCATAGGATGTCGGCCAGGAAGGAACCAATAATATCAAAGGCTTAGGCTGTTTCTGTCGGCGATGGAAATTCCATACCCAACTTTTTGAAGCCTGACGTACTTATAGCCCCAGGAGCCCGCATCTGTCATCCATTGCGATGTCTCACGCAAAAGTGTCTCACGCTTCGTTTTATCTTGACAGGCTCCTGGCTCGCTGAATCACGTAACGGGTTGATCTCTTCGTTGCGACACGACGTCCGTTGAGGCGAAGGGTAATTACAGCGATGCCATACTGCCAGCGTCGACAGGCTGTGGCGCGGGCAACACCAAAGCGCCAGCAGATCTGCTTCCACGGTGTTCTCTCGGCTCGTGCCCACACCAGACGAGCGTCTTCCGTTTCCAGATAATTCATCCACGTCAACACCTCGTCCATGCGTGAAATCGCCCCAGGTGATGGTGGCGGGCGACGCATGGGTTCAGGGGTTTGACCAACCTTGTCGGAAAAATCGCTGATCATGTCCGGCCAGAAACTGTAGAAGCCCCGCACCCGTTCTTCAGGCAGCCGCTCTAACACATCGACGGCTTCCACCAAACGTTCCTCGACCTGTTCAGGCGTCCAATCAGTCATGATGGTTCTCCGTATTTTCCTGCCGCCTGCCATAGAGCTTCTCGCCCAGTTGGCGGATCAGTTCTTTCTCCGGCCAGGTCAGCCGGTCGTCCTCAACCGACACGGCCAACATGCCTTGCTCGCGCCAGCCATCCTTTTTGACCTGATTAGCGTTTCGGCGTGTGCCGCCGTAACCGCGTGGATGCCATTTCATGGTACGTCTCCCATGCGATGGTCCTTGGCCCAGCCCAGCAGCGCCAAAGCATCGGCCTCGTTATCGTCAACAGGGTCAAACCCACGGTCACGCATGGCGGCGATCACCGCGTCCTTGTTGGCGTTGCCCTTGCCGGTGGCATGGCGCTTGATGGTGCCGACGGGGACAGCCTCGTATGGGATTTGGTGGTGTTCACACCAGGCCGTGACGTGGGCCAGAAAACCGCCATAAGCGTGGGCGGCATCGACACCGATGTGACGGCGAACTTCCTCGACAAACACAGCATCCAGTCCACCGGCCATTTGTTTGATCTCGGTCAGCCATTGCTTGAACCGCAGAAAGCGCATGCCGCCTCCCTGCCATCGGTCGTTTTTAAATTCGACAGTGCCACTGGTGATGGCCTGGTCCTGGCCATGCAGTGCCCAACCGGTCTTGCTGCCGAGATCAAGAGCAAGGACCGTCATCGATCTTGCGTTTGGTTCTGGTTTGGTCAAACTCGATTTATCCATATCGCTTCTCCATTACTTGCAGGGTGGTGAACATCACATGACCTCCTTGAGCCAGTCGGGTGGGTTTGTGAGGGGTGAACGTTCGTTTTGACGTTCCCCGGCACGTTCCCCCTCAAAATCTGTTGATTTGCAGTCGGTTAGGGAACATTGGGAACGTTGGGAACGTTTTTCCGAGGTTTCTTTCACGGGGGCGTGCGCCCCCGCACACGTATAGGGGAGGAAAAAACGTTCCCCACGTTCCCCACGTTCCCCGGAGCCTTTGTTTTCAATGGGTTGCGCAGGGGAACGTTGAGGGGAACGTTGCGCATCAACACCCAAACGTTCCCCCCCTACCGCTTCATCGGGGGAACGTGGGGAACGTTTATCCGTGCCTATATTTTCATCAATGGAGAGGTGCCAACGTTGGGCCTGATGTTTTACACCGGCGGCGGTGATGTGAAGGCTTCGCCCATCGACAGCAAACACCCGGTCCCGCATGCGCCCAAGCGACTTTCCAAGCCGGGTGCGCTGCGACCGTTCGTTACCGGAGCCGAGGGGCAGTGGTGGCTCACAGGTAATTGCCAGATCGTAAAGATCACTGCTGCCAACCTCCGCCGTGCCAAACCGGTCCCACCACGATGATATAAAGCCACGCCACATGGCCCCTTCGCTGTCGGACGCCGCCATCATGTCGTCCAGGTTCTCGAGGAAGCCCTCGATGCCAGCCACCTCCAGAATGCCGCCCATGGTCTGGGCCCAGGCTTCATAGCTGCCGATGCTGCGTTGTCCACGGGGCCGCCCGGCGCTGATCCATGCCCGGCAAAGGGTGAGACAAGCGGCGACCAGTCGGGCGCGATTGGCGCGAACCCAACCCATTAAATCTGGATGCTTGAAGGCCTCTCGTCGCCAGGGTTGATCAACGCGGGCGTCAAGGCGGATGCGCACCAGGCGGCGCGCCATCTCGTTGGAAAATTCCGGATTGTTGCCGGTGGCAATCCAGGTGCAACGGATCGGCAGTCGGATGGTTTCCGAGACGCCAAGGATACGGTCTTCCCAGAACGGAGCCGTCAGGGCTGCCGCCAGGGCCGAGGAATCGAGTTTGCCGCGCAAGTTATCGATCAAGACGATGGCCGGGATCTGGCGCAGTTTTGCGGTAATCCGTTTGCGCCATTCCTCGTCGTCCCGGCTTTCGGTCATGACCAGCGTGCCGGTCCCGGTAAGGATGGTTGAGATCGCGTCCACCATGAGGGTGGCCCCGGTGCCGGGGGATGGCTTTTCAATCAGGTGCAGAGGGGTCGAGCCATTGATCAAGGCGCGGACAAATCCCAGCAAAAGCAAAGAAATGGCGTGTGCCCGCTCGGCCAACGAGGTGAATGGAAAATCACCGAACAGATCGTCCTGCAGCAGCTCCCGCGCTTCGGCAATTTGCTCAGGGCTGGGGTACTCCGAGACGGCTGGCATCTTGAATCCGGGCATGGCGTGATATAGCAGCCGGGCATCCGGGTGATACCCGGGTTCGGTCAAGAGCGTGCCACCCCGGCCAAACACCGGCGTGGAGACGATGCCGGAAAGAATGGGTAAGCCGGGATCGGGCGTGGCCAATAAGGATTTTATGAGGGCAGTGGGCGGTGACGTCGGGACCAGTTCGCCAGTCCGACCAATACGCCGCCACTGGGCAATCTTGGCCAGCATGTAGCGCAGGCGCTCTTCCGTCACCGTCGAGGCAAACGGGCGGCCTTCGTCGTCGGGAACAATCCAGGTCGGTAATCCGGCGGTCCGAAACAACCATGGTGGCTGGTTGGCTGTGAGAAGAAGACTCCAGGCGCGATCAACGGCCCGGGCTAAATCCCCCTCGTCGGCGCGAAGGGTGGGCTGCGATGCGGCGGGATACACGAAGCCAACGGGGATATGGCGTCCCATGACCTCCGGCTCATCTTCAGCATCGTTTTCTTGCGCCGATTGAATAACCTGGGCGACAACGTCAGGGCCCTTGCGTAACAACAGGTCATTAAAATCCTCGCCCCCTTTTTGGGGCATCGCAATGCTCACCGTGCGGTCTTCCGAGCGCAGGCGACGGGCAGCGGTTTCGGCGGCGCGAGACCCAGCACCGGATACGTCATGATCAGCCAGAATGATGATCCGGGTGGCCTCGGGGGGAAGATGAACCTGTTCAAGGTTGGTGGTCGACAAGGTCGCCCAGACGGCAAGGCCGGGACACGCGGTCATCACCGCCAGTCCGGTCTCAATGCCTTCGCAAAGTCCAAGGACGCCGTCTGGGCCGATTTTCGCCAATCGCACGGCCCCGCCCGCGACCTTGCCCAGCATCATGCGCGGCTTTGCGACATTGGCTTTGGTGACAGTGTTCGATGTTTCATCGACGTGCAGGTAGGTTCGATGAATGGCAACGGTGACGCCTGCATGATCGCGAACGATGGCGATCAGCGCCGGAAGTCCGGTTTTGGTTTCCCAGTGTGTCAGGTCGGCATGGAACTTGAGGTCCGCACCATCCGGTATAGTCAATCCACGGTCCGTCAGATAATCGGATACCGGTGTGTCTTTGAGGGGCTTGGCATGGGACAGAATAAAGGAGATTTCATTGGCCGGGTCCCTATTGGATTTAGGGGCGCGGGCGGGCTCTTGTCGAGGTGGTGAAGTATCCGTCCACCCCGTCATGTCTGCCGCATGGGCAAACAGGTCGCGTCCAGAAAGCCCCGTCCTTTGTTCCAGCGTGCTTAAGGGGCCGCCACCCTGTCCACCGTCAAAGTCAATCCAGTCGCCCGCATGATCACCTTTAAGGGTGATGACGCAGGATCCGTTCTTACGAGGGGCATCTCCCCGAATATTGGCCAGCCGCCATTCGTCGCCATTGCGTCTGCCATTGGGAAAATCCTGAGGCACCCAATGCTCCGCCGTGTCACGCAATCGGGCGACAATGACGTCCAGGTCGTAATGAATGGGCTTTGCAGGCGCGGGGGCGACATCGTTAAAATCAATCAAGGATTACCAGCCCCCATTCTGCACGGGTAATCGCAGTGTAAAGCCAGCGCGCCCGGTCCTCTGCCGTGCGCCCCAGTCCATCGTCGTAAACGACGACCGTTGGGAAGGATGACCCCTGCGCCTTGTGCGCGGTAATGGCATACCCCCAGACCGCTTCGATCAGCCCTTTCTTGACCCAGTGGTCCCGACGATAGCGTTCCGGGTCCGCCTGCACATGGTCGTCGAAGTGACCCTTGTAGATGTGATGGCGCTCGGGCTTCTCCTCGACGCCGCCGACCAGATCGCCGTCCTCGGTTCTGACGACGGCGGAAAAACAGGTCTCGTTTTCGTCGCGCACGTCGCTGAGGTCGAGGAACATGCCGTTGACGACGCCGATATCGTTTCGGTTTTTGAGGCAGATGATTTTTTCGTCGGCGCCGGACGGATAGGCCTGGGCAATCCCGGCGGCCTGTTTCATGGCGTTGTTGAGCATGATGCGGGTGGCGTTGCGCCCGCAGATGACCTGGCCTCCGTTGAGCATTTGCGCCGGCATGACGCTGTCCCGGGGCATTTTCCAAACAAACTCGTCGTGCTGGCCGAAGGGAATGGGCTTGTGCTCTCGGGCCAGGGTGGCTAGGCGGATGATGGCGCTCTCGCCGGCCTGGCGGTGGATCTCGGTAAGCATGATGTCGGGCTCGACTTGCGTGAACGCCCCCTCGCCCTTGATCGGCGGCAGTTGGCCGGGGTCGCCCAGGACCAGGATCGGTTTGCCGAAGGCCAGGAGATCGCGGGCCATTTCCCCATCCACCATGGAGACCTCGTCCAGAACGATGAGCGCGGCATCGCGGACGACGGATTGATCATTGAGAACGAAGGTCGGTTTGTGAATGTCGGTGAGACGGAGTTCAAGACTGCGCAGGCGGGATTCCTCCAGCAAGCGCGCACCAGGATTGAGGCTGGAAAGCTTGACCTTAATGTCGGCAATCTCTTTCTTGACCTTGTCGATTTCCGCAGGAGTTGCCTCCGACACCCGATAGATGAGACTGTGAATAGTTGATGCCGGAGTTCCCTTACGGGTCATGACTAGTGCAGCCTTGCCGGTAAATGTCGCCGCCAAAAACCCAGGTTCGCCAGCGTCTCCATGCGGTTCGAGACCTAACTCGGCGAGAGCAAACTTCAAGATTGTGGACTTTCCAGATCCCGCATAACCGAAAATTCTGAATACCTGCTTGCGATTATGGTCAAGAAACCAAGACTTCAGTTTTTTCACCGTTTCATGTTGGGTTTTTGAGAGTTCAATACTCATTTAATCCTCCGCTACGTGTTTCCAGTGGCGCCGTTTTGTGATGTCGCAAATGGTTGATGGGCTCACCTCGTAATACTTGGCTAGCCACCCATTTGTTGCGCCCATGGCGTGGTTTTTCCTGATCACCCGGACATCCCGTTCGTTCAGCTTGGCGTTCTTCACTTCCGACCCCCGCCTAATGCGCTTGGGCCACCCCTTGTTCTTCATCCGGTCGGCATGGTTGTCTTTTCGAGAACCCCAACGAAGGTTTTCCAGGTGATTGTTTCCCGGAACATCATCTGCATGGAGAACACAGGCGCCGGGAAACGGTTCGTCTCCGAGAAATGCACGTGCTACTAATCGATGCACAAATTGTTTGACTTGACGATTGGCGCCGGGAGCGACTGCTAGACAAACATAGAGATGTCCGGATTTTGCCTTCCCTGGACGCAACACATGACCCGCAGGCCAATTGGCCCGGGCTACTGCCCGGCGGACAATTCCAGTATTGCTCACTTCGTACTCTGGAAAACCAGGGGCGATGCGCCACAGGGTTTTTGAACTGGTCATGCTTGGTCCTCCCAACAGCGCTGGGCGTAAGCGCACCAACGACAAAGGTAAAAATCGGAATGGGCGGAAATACGGGGCAAAAGCTCACCGGCATCCGCCGCCTGAATGACATCGACGGCCTTGTCGGAAAGCTGTTGCGCCTCGACAGCGTCAAACGGCACCACTTCGTGATGAAGGGCCTGGGTGTC
>JACNJX010000011.1 GCA_014382345.1 Alphaproteobacteria bacterium | reverse complement strand
CAAAACCGAACCCGTCGCCGAAGCCCCCCACGCGCTGGTCGGAGCGAAGAAGCCGGTGATTGCCCGGATCGACGGCTTTGGCGTCGGCGGCGGTCTCGGCGTCGCCATGTGCTGCGACCTGCGCATCGCCGCCAGTGATTCGCGCTTCGCCGTTCCGGCGGCGAAACTCGGTCTGGGCTACAAACTGGACGGGTTGCGGATTCTCGTCGATCAGGTCGGCCCTGCGGCGGCCAAGGAGATATTCTTCACGGCGCGCCAGTTCAGCGCCGAGGAAGCCTATGACATGGGACTGGTCAACCGGGTCGTCGCCCCCGGCGATGTCGCCGCCTACGTGGATGACTACGCCACGACCATCGCCGGCAATGCGCCGCTGACGGTGTTGGCGGCGAAGACGGTGATCGGTGAAATCCTGAAAGACGAGAAAGACCGCGATCTCAATTTGTGCCAACAGGTCGTCGACGATTGCTTCCAGTCCGAGGATTACCAGGAAGGCCGCAAGGCCTTCATGGAAAAGCGCAAGCCGGACTTCAAAGGGCGGTAGAAGCGGCCACGGAAGAAGGACGGGCTTAAAGCGCCCTAGTCAAACAAGGCAAGGGATTCCGGCTTCATCTGCTGCTTGTTCACCAGCGCCTCGCAGAGCGGACGGTAGGCCTCCCAGTCTTCGGCGGACACGCTGTTGGGTTTGACGTTGTATTCAATGAAGACCAGAACCCGCTTGATCCGCTCCGCCAGGTCAGCGCATTCATTTCTGGTAAGGCCCGGAATTTTTGCTGTTATTCCTTTTGCGGTGAGTTCGAGTACTGCTGCCTTCGACAGCCCGTCGTCTCTGATCTGTTCGAAGTCCTGGCCGATCTGGCTTTCCAGCCAGGCAGCAAAATCATACTCCGACATGGCTTGCCTCCTCAAATCCGATCAACAACCACACGCCCTAAGAACGTATTTAGCCTATAGAATCCTAAAACCGCGTTTTTTCGTCAAGGGGGTGGAAGAAAAAACCACTAAAAATTTTAACCTACCTTAACGCCGCCATTCGGCGCGCGCGCTAAGGCTGAGGCTTTCTCCTACTCCGTCGCGGCGCGGCCCGCTGAGGAGCCTGCGGCGCGGCCGAACACGGCGCCCGACATCAGACCAGTTCCCCCCGGATAGTTGAAGTAGAACAATCCGCCGACCAGTTCACCGGCAGCGTACAAGCCGGGAATCGGCATGCCTTCTCCATCCATGACATGGCCCTCGGTGGTGATCTTGAGGCCGCCGAAGGTGAAGGTGATGCCGCAGGTAATGGCATACGCTTCATAGGGCGGCTCGTCCAGCGGGTTAGCCCAGTGGGATTTGGGAACGTCCAGGCCTTTCGTACAGCGGCCGTCCTTGATCGCCGGGTTGAACGGAACGTCGGTGCGCACGGCGGCGTTGAAAGCTTCGACCTCGCGCACAAACGCATCGGCGTCGACGTCGTCCAGTTTCGCCGCCAATTCCTCAATAGTGTTGGCGGTAACCTTGGTTACCTGGCGGATACGGTATTCGTCGCGCAGCATGTCGGTGACCTTGGAATCGAACACCTGCCAGGCGAACTGCCCCGGTTGCGCCAAGACTTCGTGGCCGTACTTGGCGTAGGTGTAGTTGCGGAAGTCCGCCCCTTCGTCGACGAAGCGCTTGCCCGTGGCGTTGACCATGATGCCCAGCGGATAGCTGTGTTTCTGGAAGCCGTCGCCGACCGCCAGATCGCCGAAAGGCGGCGCGTTACGGTCCCAGCCGACAGCGTGGCAACCCGACCAGTTGCCTGTCGACATGGCGCCGATATCGAGCGCCATGCGGATGCCGTCGCCGGTGTTGAAGCGCGAACCGCGCACCGGGGCCAAATCCCAGCCGGGGCCGAGATAGCGCGTGCGCCATTCGGTGTTGGCCTCGAAGCCGCCGGACGCCAGCACCACGGCCTTGGCCTTGATGTCAAAAGTTTCATTGCCTTCGCGGGCGACGACGCCACGCACCGCGCCGTGGTCCATGATCAGTTCGACCGCGCGGGTGGCGTAGAGAATTTCGATGCCGTCTTTTTCGATGGCAGACAGCAGCGAGTCCACCAGCCCCGGTCCGCCACCCCAGGTTTCCAGGCACAACCCGCCCCAGAACTTGAACCGGCCATCCACCTTGAACGCCTGGCGGCCATAGGACGGCTGAAACTTCACACCCTTGGAGCCCATCCAGACCAGGGTTTCCAGGCTGTTATCGATGAGCATTTCGGCGAGGTCCGGATCGCAGCGGAAGCGTGTCATGCGGGCCATGTCGTCGAAATATTCTTCACGGGTATAGGTGCCGAATTCGGTGTTCTTGCGCTCGTCTTCGGTCAGGTCCGGCATCACCTTGACCAGATCGTCCAGGCCATTGTACGCGAAGCGGATAGCGCCTGCGGTATAGCGGCTGTTGCCGCCGCGTTCGTCATAGGGCGCACGCTCCAGCACCAGAACCTTGGCGCCCTGCTCGCGCGCCGCCAATGCCGCCGTCAGCGCCGCGTTTCCGGCGCCAACCACCACCACATCGATTTCCCGTCCGTTCACTGTTACAATTTCCTTTATAATCTTCTGCCCGGAAACAAGTCTGGGCAGGTCATTGACCCTGCCGCCGTAGATTGTATACAATTTTTGCAGCCGTAACCCAATACGGAAATCACGTTCAGGGTATTTTTATGATAATTCGCCGCTTTGCCGATTTTGCCGCCGGACTGTCCAGTGCGGACCTGCCGGACAGCACCATGCACGCCGCCAAGCGCGCCGTCATCGACTGGTTTTCCTCGACGTTACGCGGCGGGCTTGAGCCGCCGGCGACATTGCTGGCCAAGGCTTTTCCGGACAGCAACGGGCCCCATGGCCCTCATAAGGCTCTTATCTACCCTTCCGGGCGTGGCGCGGATGCCCCGACGGCGGCCCTGATCAATGGCGCGGCCGGCCACACCATCGAATTCGACGACATCTACCGTGACGGCCTCTATCATCCGGCGGCACCGGTGATCCCCGCCGTGTTGGCCGTGGTCCAGGCGCGCAACCTTTCCGGAGACGCCTTTCTCCGCGCCGTCACCGCGGGTTACGAGGTTTCCAACCGCATGGCCGTTGCCGTCAACCCGGCCCATTATGATTTCTGGCACACCACCGGCACCATCGGCACCTTCGGTGCGGCGGCGGGCGCAAGCGTAGCGCTGGGGCTGGACGGTGAGGGCGTCGGCCACGCCATGGCCAACGCCGGAACCCTGGCGTCGGGCCTGCAACAGGCGTTTCGCGCCGACGCCATGGCCAAACCCATGCACACGGCGCACGCGGCGCAAACCGGCGTTATTTTGGCGCTGGCGGCGGAACAGGGTGTCACCGGGGTAATGGATATCCTGGAAGGCGAACGCGGCTTCGGCGCCGCCATGTGCACCAATGACAAGAACCCGTCCGGACCGGACTGGCAGGCCGCCGCCGATGCTCTGGAAACGTCGTTCACCATCGAACGCATGACGTTCAAGAACCACGCCGCCTGCGGCCATACCCATGCCGCCATCGACGGTGTGCTGACAATCCGGAACGAACACAGGCTTAAGCCCGATGACATCGGGGCGCTCCGCATCGCCTCGTTCCAGAAAGCGGTGGAAATCTGCGGCAACGCCGATCCGCAAACCATCTTCGAGGCCAAGTTCAGTATGCCCTATTGTGCGGCTATCGCGATGACGGCGGGCCGCGTGCGCATGGATGCCTTCTCCGAAGATCTGCTGAAGGACCAGGACTTACGCGTTCTGATGGACAAGGTGGAATTCACCGTCGACGAACAACTGACCAAAGAATTTCCGAAACGCCGCGCCGCCCACGTTGCCATCGAAACCACCGGCGGCGAAACTTTTGAGCATTATTCACCGACCCGCAAAGGCGATCCGGACAATCCGCTGAGCGACGACGAACTGGCCGACAAGTTTATCGAGCTGACGGAACCCGCCCTCGGCGGCGATGGCGCCGCGATCCTGCTGGACGCGCTGTGGCGGCTGGACAGCGCGCGGGACCTCGTCTCCCTTCCCATTCACGCGGCCGGGGCCGCCGCCCAATGACAAATCTTAAAGTTGGCTTCATCGGCTTCGGCGAAGCCGCCACGCACATCTGCGAAGGCCTGACCGGCGAAGGCGTTACCACCATTCACGCCTTCGACATACGCCCGCGCCCGCTCCAGGACGGCGTCACCCTGACCGACTCCCTGGAAGACCTGCTGACAGCCAGCGGCATCGTGTTTTCCGCCGTCACCTGCACCGTAGCACTGGACGTCGCCCAGCAAGCCGCACCTTATCTCACCGACCGCCACCTTTATGTCGATATCAACTCGGTGTCGCCTGAAACCAAGATCGCCGTCGGTAAGACCGTGATGGAAACCGGCGCACGCTATGTCGAGGCCGCCGTCATGGCCGGGGTGCCCGGCTACGGACACAAGGTGCCGATCCTGCTGTCGGGTGAAGCCGCGCCGGAACTGATTCAGGCCATGGCGCCATACGGCATGGCCCTGGAAGACTTCGGTCCGGAACCGGGCCGCGCCTCGGCGTTTAAGATGTTCCGCAGCATCATCGTCAAGGGTATGGAAGCCTTGTTCCAGGAATGCGTGCTCGGTGCGGAACACTACGGCGTCGCCAAGAAGGTTCTGGATTCCGTCGGCGACGGCTACCCCGGCATCGACTGGGACAAGATGGCGCACCACCTGATCGGGCGCACCGCCATCCACGGCGAGCGCCGGGCGCATGAGATGGAAGAAGTCGCGGAAACGCTGAAGGCCATCGGGATTGAACCGATGATGTCCGCCGCCGCCGCCAAGCGCATCATGTGGGCGGCCTCCAAGGGCCTGAAGGAAACCTTCCCCGACGACGCGCCCTCCGATTACCGGGACGTCATCAAGGCCATCAAAGCCTATGATGACAAGAACGCCTGACGGCCACCCCCCTTGATTTCCGGCGACAACAAGGCTCATGGTCTTTCTGCGTCTTTACTCAGAAAGACCATGCCATGCGACACCTGTTACGTTTTTTAGTTTTTTGCATCGTCCTTTTTCAGGGGCATCCCCTGGCCGTGGCTGCGGAGGTCGACAGCAAACCGGAAACCGTTCATTTCACCAGTGCCGACGAGCCGGCAACGCCGCTTAGCGGATTGCTTGTAAAACCTAAGGGCAAGGGGCCGCACAGCGCCGTGATCATGCTGCACGGCTGCTCGGGTATGCTGACGAAGTCTGGAAAACTGAAACAGCGCCCCACCTTCTGGTCGCGCTGGCTGGCGGCGCGTGGCCATCTGGTTCTGATGGCCGACAGCTTCACGCCCCGCGGCCTCAATTCCATCTGCAAGATAAAGAAACGTCCCGTCCAACCTGATCGCGAACGGCCCTTTGACGCCTATGGCGCGCTAAAGTATCTGCAATCGAGGCCCGATGTGCGCCCCGACCGGATCGCCCTGATGGGATGGTCGAACGGCGCCATGACCCTGTTGTGGACGGTCAAGGCCGAAACCCCTGCCCGGCCCGCCGGTTTGACCCACGATTTTCGTGCCGCCATCGCCTTTTACCCGGGCTGCGTTAAATTGGCGAAGACCGATTACCGGGCGAAAACACCAGTGTTGCTGCAACTGGGCGAGGCCGATGACTGGACGCCGGCCAAGCCTTGCCTCGATTTGATGGCGTCCGCCATCCCGAAGGGCAGCCCTATGCGCGCGGATGTCTATCCCAATGCCTACCACAACTTCGACCACCCGACGTCGAAGCTCAAAATCATCACCACCCGCAACAGCGTCTACAAAGGCGGTGAGAAACAGGTGCATGTGGGCAGCAACCCGGAGGCCCGCGCCGCCGCCATCGCCAATGTTGCGGCCTATCTCGAGCGCTTTTTCAGATAAACCGGGGTTTCAGGATTTTCGCGGCCCGCCCCTGACCATGCGGGCTTCGGCTTCCAGTTCCTCGCGATGATCGGCGACCAGCTTCTCGATCACCGTCGCCACCGACTGGCGGCGTTCCAGCTTGCGGACTTTCCCCCCTTTCGAGGCCTTGGCAATATTCCCTAGGTCACGGGCCAGCGCGACATTACCCAGCATGTCAAAGGTTTCCACGTTGACATGAATGGTCGTCGCGACGACCGGTTCGCCAGCCTTGCAACCGTACCCGGGATCCGCCTTGCGGGCGGTTCTTTTGACCTTGGGGTACATGCACACACCTCTCTGCCTTGTTCGCAAAATTTTGCGCCTGAGACCGGCGATTGTCGATGACCAGGGTCAAGCCGGAAAGAAGCTCTATTTCCGGATTTCGGCGGTTACCGCTTTTCCCACATCCGCCGTCTTGGCGCTGCCGCCGAGATCGGGGGTGTGGTTGGCCGGGTCTTCCAGCACCCCGGCGATGGCGGCATTGAATTGCCCACCCGCCGCGATCAGGTCGTCACGCCCCTGCCCTGCGCCCAGCCCTTCCAAAAGCATGGCCGCCGA
>JACNJX010000100.1 GCA_014382345.1 Alphaproteobacteria bacterium | reverse complement strand
TTCCCGGCCAGTTCGCCGTCACCGATAACGGCCACATGGCGGATGCGTTTTTCCGCCATAAGCGCCATGACGCCGGCGACGGGATCGCCCGCCGTATACGTGGCGACATCCTTGGTCATCAGGTCGCCAACGGTTTTTTCCAACACTTTCGCGCCAAACTGGGCAATGCCCAGGACCACGTCGCGTTCGGAAATGATGCCGTCGATCTTCTTACCGTCGGTACTAACGATGAGCGCTCCCATCTCCTCTGCTTCCAATTTATTGACCACATCGATAATTTTTATCGTCGGATTAACGACAGGGGAGTAGGTGCCCTTTTGTTTTAATATTCTTTGAACAGTCATAGTGATGCCCCGTTCGTGGTGAATAAAGATAGGCCGCGCAGGGGAACCGGGGGCCCTGGGCGTAGGAAAAGTTCCCGCTGCGCGGCCACTTAGGTCACTCGCCTTTAATTGACTTTGGACCTAAGTTGAAGCTTTCCGCCCTTGATAACGGCGATCTGTTCTCCCTCAACCTCTATGGCGTCGCTATCCCCGATGCTGAGGAAGCATTGCGCACAAATACCCGTCAGGGTATCGCCGGAAAGAATCTCGATGGTCTTGGCGTTACCCTCGGTCTCGACGATAATCTCGTGCGTGTTCTCGTCCTCGTTGACAACATCGACGGCCTGGGCGGCCATTGTTCCCGTGACGAGTGCCAAGGCCGCAGCCCCGGCCAATAAGACATGTTTCACTTTGTTCTCCATTGGACAAATGCGTCCACGATTAAGACGCGAAGAAATTAATATGTTCTTTCTTAAAATTTTAAAAGCGAATTTATTTCGATTTAAAATCGAAATTATCGATGTATATTAATTAGGTGCGGAATCAGCATTCTATTACGAAGGCATTGCCATGGATATCACCCTTGCAAGGACGTTTATTTCTATTTGCAACGTCGGAAACTTCGTCAAGGCGGCCGAGCAGCTTTATGTCACCCAGTCCACTGTCAGTGCACGGATGAAACTGCTCGAAGACCTGCTTGGTCAACCTCTCTTCGTTCGCACCAAGGCGGGTGCCTTCCTGACCCCGGCGGGCGACCAATTCCGACCCTTCGCCGAGAAGCTGGTCCAGACATGGGAGCACGCGCGCCAGGAAGTGGGCCTGCCCGATGAGTTCACCTCTTTGCTCACCATCGGCGCCGAGTTCACGCTTTGGGAAAGGCTTTTGGTGCATTGGATCCCGTGGATCCGGAATGCGATCCCCGATTTAGCGGTCCGGGCCGAAGTTGGTTCGTCTGCCGATCTCATGCGTCAGCTCGTCGATGGGCTTTTAGAGCTTGTCGTTACCTATACGCCTCAGCAGCGTTCGGGCCTGATCATCGAGGAGTTGATGGAGGAAGAGTTGGTTTTTGTATCGTCGGACCCGACGACCAAAGGTCCGTGGGAGAAAAACTACATCTACGTTGATTGGGGACCGGAGTTTCGGATTGAGCACATGGACGCCTTTCCGTCCCAAGACACCGCTATTGTTGCCGTAAATTACGGTCCGCTCGCCTTGCAACATATGGTCCTGAACGACGGCTCGGCATACTTGCCAATGCGAATCGTTCGGCCGCGGATCAACGACGGGACCCTGCATTTGATCTCAAAGATGCCTGTGTTCAGCCGTCCCGCTTATGTGGTCTACATCCAGACCGAAGATGACACGCGTTTTGAAACCGCCATCCAGGGCCTTCGCTACGTGTCCTCACTTGAATCCGAGAGGTAACCGGTCCCGGCACCGCAGGTTTATCTCCATCGGCGCATAACTTTACATTTTATATCGATTAAATCGATTTAAAATAACAAAATATTTCGTTATTCAATTTTATAACTTAAGCGTATAGAAGAAACCGAACGGCAGTAGTGGCCGTTAGCGAGGCAAACGTGCAGGAGTTTTAAAAGATGTTGAAGGATGGAAAAAACTTCGGACCCAAGCAAAAGACGGTCAACCGACCGGGCTTGGCCAAGAAGCGATTCTTCAAGCCGGTGACCAGGTTGGGCCGGAAAATTATCGGCCGCAAGTCAGCCCCCTGACGCCCTTAAGGACAGACGAGGTAACTTTGAAATGAAAACAGAATCCGCGGCTCTGGCCGCCGCAATACCGCCGGCGGACAACTCGCCCCTCTGGTCACGGTTGGACCGGATTGGAAGCTACATTTTCGCCGGTTTGGTCTTAACGGTCGGCATTCTCACGCCGATGGCGATTCTGATCCATACCCAGTATCGCTGGTTTTTCGGACAGTAGCCCGAGATTCAACAAGGATAAAGAAGCACAATGCTTGAGAAAAAATTGTCCCAAAAGTCCGGTCCTGCTTGGCAGGATGCTCTTCCGCCCCGACCATGGGAACCAGAACCCGCACTGGCAAACCCCGAGGAACAACCTAAAGAACGAAGCGTATTTGGGTTGGCGGCGGAACTTAAAAACCTGATTAGCGAAGATCGGATGCACCGGTCAAAACGGAAATGGAATTCACTCTAATCCCCTGTTTTTATGCCGTTCACGACGCCTGATAAAAATCTAGGTATGTGGCTACCTATTGATGAGCTTTCTAGGTACATTCATAAACATTCCTCCCAAGACCCCACCTTCAATGCCATGCACGCGCCTTCAGGTCAGACAAAAAATCAGCCCGGGGGACAGACTCATGACACCGCCCGTCGCCATGCCGCGGGCTTGGCAAAACGCGTATCGCGGAAGCTTACCCCTAAACCGGGCGAGCTCTGTCAGTTGAACGTTCCCAATGATTTTAGTCCGTGGTAGCGTTATCAGACACTTAGGGAAGGATGCCATATGGGTAGCATGAGACTTTTTGTGGTAACTGTATTCGCCGCTGTTGCCTCCCTGTCGTTCAGCGCAAATGGTGCGGAACGACAGGTCGTAGGTTACATCGAAGAGGTGCGGATATTCCCCGGTGATTTGCATTTCATGGCCAAAGTTGACACCGGCGCAAGGACATCCTCCATCGACGTTCGCGACCCGCTCGTGTTCGAGCGCGACGGCCGCGAATGGGTCCGATTCAGCATCAATAACAAGGACGGTGAGACGGTCTCCCTTGAACGCCCGGTGGTGCGCACCCCCAAGGTCCGCCGCTCTGGGACGGCGAAACAAGTGCGCTACGTGGTCAGGCTGGGCATCTGCCTCGGCAACTACTTCAAGAACGCCGACGTCAATCTCAACGACCGCACCGGCATGAGCTACAAATTACTGATAGGCCGGCTGTTTCTGAGCGACCAGTTCTTTGTCGACTCGTCGAAGAAAAACCTGACCAAACCGAACTGTCCCGAAGCGACCCAAAGATGAAGAACACCCACGTATACATCCTGGCGGCGGCGCTGGCGGCGATCGGGGTCGGCGTGTTTCTCTATAAGGTGCTGGTGGTTGGGCTGCCGGTGTCGATTAACGAAAAGACCGAGCTTTGGGAGGTGGAAACGGCAATTTCCTTCAACGCCAAAGGACGGGCGGTGAACCTTTCGTTCCACCTGCCGCAGAATGCAGACCGCTTCGCCGTCGTCAACCAGAGCTTCGTTTCGCGGGGCTACGGCATCTCGACCCGCGAGGATGGACCCAACCGCCGCGCCACGCTGACCATTCGCAAGGAACAGGGAAAGCAGACGCTCTATTACGGGTTCGTGGTTCTTCGCGGCAGGCCCGGAACCGGCAAGGCCCCCGACGATGAGCCGGTCGTTAGGCGCTTCAAGATGACCGATCCGGAACGCGTCGCCGCCGAGGCGATTATCAAGGGCGCCGAGGCGCAGTCCGCAGACACGGCGAGCTTGGTCGTCCAAGTATTAAAGAGACTTTCCGGCGCACAGCCGACACGGCCGGCGCCGAAGCTCCTGGGCCACAAGGTAACGACGCGCAAGACCATGGCCATCGCCGCCAAGATCCTGGGCCTGGCGCGCCTACCGGCGCGCACCGTACACGGCATCGCGCTCGGGCTCGACCGCCGCCACGCCCAGTTCGAACACTGGCTCGAGGTTCACGATGGTGACAAGTGGGTACCGTTCCGGGCCGACGCCGACGGCCCTGGCCTGGCCCCGGATCAGTTCGCATGGTGGCGCGGACCGGCGCCATTCGCCCAAATCACCGGCGGCGACCTGCCGCAGGTGGTCACCACCGTCAACCGCGTCCGCAACGCCACCTTGCAGGTGGTCCGCAGCCTCGGCGAATCCGCCAAGGACCCGCTGCTGACGTGGTCGCTCTATAGCCTGCCGTTACAGACCCAGCTCGTGTTCCGGCTGTTGCTGGTGGTGCCGCTCGGCGTCTTCCTGTTGGTGGTTCTCCGCAACGTGGTCGGGATCAAGACCTTTGGCACCTTCATGCCGGTTCTGATCGCGCTCGCGTTCCGCGAGACGGGACTCGCGTGGGGCATCATGCTGTTCACGGTTGTCGTGGCGGGCGGGCTCCTGGTGCGGCTCTACCTGGAGCACTTGAAGCTTCTGCTGGTGCCGCGCCTCGGCGCCGTGCTGATCGTCGTCATCATGTTGATGGCGGTGCTCAGCCTGATCAGCCACAAGCTCGGCATCGTCAGCGGCCTGTCAGTGGCGCTGTTCCCGATGGTCATCCTGACCATGACCATCGAGCGCATGTCCGTGGTTTGGGACGAGCGCGGCGCGGCGGAATCCCTAAAGGAAGGGCTCGGTAGCCTGATCGTCGCAGTCCTGAGTTTCTTCGCCATGAGCGCCGACGCTATTGAGCATCTGGTCTTCGTTTTTCCGGAATTGCTTCTCGTTCTCTTGGCGGTAACGGTTCTTCTGGGCCGGTACTCGGGATACCGGCTGACGGAACTGGCGCGGTTCCGTGTGCTTGGCGGGAAGCAAGGGTGATGTTCGGGATCGCGCGGAGGCTCCGCGAAAACGGTCTCCTCGGCATCAACGCCCGTAACGCGGTCTTTATGCTGCCTAACAATCCCCGGCGGCTTTATCCCCTGGTCGACGACAAGCTGCGCACCAAGACGTTAGCGATAAATTTTGGCATCAAGGTGCCGACGCTCTATGGGGTCGTCGAGTTTCCGAGCCAGGTAAAAGGCGTGCACGACATGGTCGCCCAGTACGAGGATTTTGTCGTCAAGCCGGCTCAGGGCAGCGGCGGCGAGGGCATCATCGTGGTCCTGGGCCGGGCGGGAGACCAGTATCGGCTTGCCGACGGTTCGCTGATGGACCATCGGGACATGGAATTCCACCTCAACAACCTGCTCAGCGGCATCTACAGTCTCGGCGGCCAGCCCGACAAAACCCTGATCGAATACCGGGTCCTCTTCGATCCGGTGTTTGAGAAAGTCGCCTACCAGGGTATCCCCGATATCCGCATCATCGTCTACTTCGGGGTCCCGGTGATGGCGATGGTGCGCCTGCCGACGCGCATGTCCAAGGGCAAGGCGAACCTGCACCAGGGCGCCATCGGCGCCGGAATCGATATTGTCTCTGGCCGGACCTTGACCGCCGTCTGGCGAAACGCAATCGTCGCCGAGCACCCGGACACCGGCAACCCGGTCAGCGGCATCCAGGTGCCCCACTGGGATACGCTCTTGGACATCTCCGCCCGGTCGTGGGAACTGACGGGGCTCGCCTATCAGGGCATCGACATCGTGCTCGACCGCGACCAGGGACCGATGATCCTGGAACTAAACGCCCGGCCCGGTCTCGCCATCCAGATCGCCAACCGGTGCGGGCTGCGGCACCGTCTCGAGAGCGTCGACGAGAACCAGGCGGCGTTAACGGAAGTCACCGATCGTATCGCCTTTGCCAAACAACACTTCGCCGCGCTTCCCTTATCCGGTTGACCGTTCCGCTTCCGCAAGCGGCTCGATCTCCGGCTCGCTGCGGGGATCAAGCCCGAGCACCTGCGGTGTCGTCGCCAGCGTCGGCGTAAAGGCCTCGTGCGTCTCCTCGGGAGATGGTCCGCTGCGGGCCATCCGAAAGACCGCAAAGGCCCCGATCCCGGCGAACATGAAGGCGATGTAGTAGTAAAGTCCACCCGCCCCGATCCAGTCCATCAGAATACCGCCAATGATCGGCCCGGCGATGGCGCCGGCGCCGTAGACCAGAAGCAAGCTGCTAGAGACGGCCAGCGCCTCGCCGCGGTCGATAAAGTCGTTCACGTGAGCGACTGTCAGCGAATAGATCGGGAACGAGGCGGCGCCGAACAACAGAGAAAGGATCAGCAACCCGGTCCACACGCCGGCGAAGAAAGGCAGCGCGAAAGCGACCAGCGCAGCTAGCGTGGCCATGACGGTGATGACGCTCCGGCGGTCGACGCGGTCCGAAACCCACCCCACCGGCCACTGCACCAGGAAACCCCCGAGAATCGTCACGCTCATGATATAGCCGATACGATCGGAACCGAGGCCGGTCTTCTGAAAGAATACCGGCGCCAGCGCCCAAAAGGCGCTCATCGCCAAGCCATAGACGGCACAGCCAAACACGCCGAGCGGGGAAACCTCATAAAGCTTCCTAAGAGGAGCGCGCTCGATCCGCGTTATGACGGGCGCGATACTCCGCGTCATCGCCACCGGAACCAACGCCAATGA
>JACNJX010000012.1 GCA_014382345.1 Alphaproteobacteria bacterium | reverse complement strand
CCACGCCCGAGTCTCACCGGCTCCCCGGCCCGGTGGTACGCGCGGGGGGGGGGGCAACAGGGGGGTGTGTTCATGTCCGGGGGCGGCGGCCCCGGGGGGCGGGGTGCGGGAGAGAACAGCGTGGCCGAGACCGGGCGCCAGATGGGTAAGCGGCGGGGCCGGGGAAAAATAAGACCGGGAGCCCCCCGCCTCATCGGCGAGTTGCTTTACGGTTTGACCCCGGGCCTTGAGTATCCGGTCCTTGTAGGACTGACCTGTGAGGATTAGCCGAACCAAGCTGCGATCGGGCTTGGTCCTACCACCCTTCCCGCCTGCGCCGTCAATAATCATCCGGGTTGCCGCCCATCCACATGCCCTTCTTCTTGGAAGCGGCTATCTTGTCGCGGATGCGTTCCGCCGTGACTTCCCGTTCGAACTGGGCGAAGGAGAGAAGTACGTTGAGCGTCAACCGCCCCATTGAGGTCGTGGTATTGAACTGCTGGGTGACGGACACGAAAGACACGCCATGTTCATCAAAGATATCGACGATCTTGGCGAAGTCGGAAAGCGACCTCGTGAGGCGATCCACTTTATAGACGACGACCACATCGACCTTACCGATACCCACATCGTCCAGCAGCCTCGCCAGCGCCGGCCTCTCCATAGTTGCGCCGGAGATTCCGCCGTCGTCATAAAAATCAGGAAGCGCCTTCCATCCTTCATGCTTCTGGCTGGTGATAAAGGCCTCACCAGCCTCCCGCTGGGCATCCAAGGAATTGAAGTCCTGTTCCAGGCCTTCTTCGTGGGACTTCCGCGTATAGATGGCGCAGCGAAGCGTCTCGGGCTTTGATCCGTTATCCTTCGGCATTGGCGTGCTCATTCTTCAGACCAAAAAACCGGGGACCGGACCACCGAACGCCCGTGATCTCCCGCGCGATCATCGAAAGCGATCCATAACGACGCCCCTCGAACTCAAAGCCGTCTTGCAAGATGGTGACCGTATAGGTTCGGGCCTGCCATTCCCGGATCAGCTTGGCCCCGGGCTTTAGCATGGCCCCTGGATCGAACCCGCTACGATCATCGGCGTCCAGTTGCCTGGCCAGGGTTCGAAGCTTGCGCCTGGACGCCTGACTGAGGCCGCCATGTACCTTTTCCTGGATATTGTAGGCAAGGCCCCGGACGATCAGGTCCCGGCTGAGGCCCTTAGGTGTTGAGTTGTTGAATATTCGGCTCCAGCGTTTTCGCAAATTATGCAGGGAGCAATTATCCAGGGCGGCGATCTCGGCCTCAACGTCAGGCGATGCTGTGGCTATGTTCATGTGAAGCCTCCTTGGCACCTGCGCCCGCACGATGCCGGGCGCTTCCACTGGCCTGAGCCCGGCCGGTCGAATGACCCGGTCCGGGCGGGCGGAATAAGGAGGCCTTTTGTGGTTTTGAAGACCTTCACCGCACGTCGACAGTGACGCTCTCTTGGCCGCGGAAGTCCAGTGGAAATGACCGGAGACAGGGAACAATACGACTGCGGCATTGCCGCATATTTTAGGCTTGACTATAGTGCGGCATTGCCGCATATTTTACCCGCATGAGATTATTTTCTACCAAGACTTACGAACGCGCCATCGGAAAGCTTCTTCCGGCGGAGAGCCGTCGACAAATGGAAGATGCCATCACCGAGGACCCGGCGGTGGGGCCGGTCATTCCGGGAACAGGAGGCATTCGAAAAATCAGGTGGTCGGCACCCGGACGCGGCAAACGGGGTGGCATCAGGACGATCTATTTTTACCATGCCGGGCCGGAGGAGATTTATCTGCTGACCGCCTATGGAAAGTCCGCCCGGGAGGACCTGACCCCCGCGGACAAAAAAGCCTGGTCGAAACTGGTAGCGGCCATCAAGAAAGAGGAGAAAGATAAATGAGCACGCAACGCACCAAGGTCGGACGGGACGTGGAAAAGGCCCTCGGCGAAGTCCTGGCCCACGTCAAAGGCGAGACCGAACTTCCCTGCCGCATCGTCGACGACCCGTCGGCGGAGCGCATTCTGGCGCTACGAAAGCGCATGAAGCTGAGCCGCCAGAAGTTCGCCGACCGGTTTGGGCTCGACGCCCGCGCGCTTCAGGACTGGGAACAAGGCCGCCGCACCCCCGACCGCGCCGCCCGCGTTCTTCTGACCGTCATCGAAAAAAATCCGAAGGCCGTCGAAAAAGCCCTTGTTTAGTATTGCCAGAACCGCCGTTCAGTGATGGATACCGATAGTTCGAATCCAAGTCTCTCCGCCAATCTTTCGTCTCCGAACCCCCGGTCCCCATAAGACTTGCGCAGAGGCCCCTGTTTCGGGGGACTGAGGCCGATATTATGGTCTCTGTTTGGTGAAACCTGGTCTGAATAAGCCCTTTTGGGCGACATTGGCCAATTTATCTCCGTTCGCCGATGTTCCGGTCCCCATTCAGGCGAATCTTGATGGTACGATTTGAAGTGCTGACAATTCTCTCCGCTTCCTTATTAGCCCCTATCTTACCTCTAGTTCCTCCGCAGAAATTAAAAGTGGACGGGCATGAGGTCCCGACGTAACCCAGCTTGAGATCAAGGCGATACGTGTCCTTAGACCAAAATGATTTGCCCATTGTGTAAGACCATCCAACTTTCGTTGCACCTCAGCGAGCCAATAAGGATCTGTATCAAGCATTTCGCATTTAGCTCCTTGTTCACCATCGATCCTTTTCATTGCCCAGCCTCGACCGAATAATTTTTGCATGATGACAACTTTTTCTTTGTAATGGAGAAATCTAATGAGCTCAAAATCGCAAGCAAAAGGCCTGCGCGTGTACTGTTTGCATCGGCCACTTTTCGCATCGAGATGCCGACAAAAGTGGTTGTTATGATCCATTTGAAGATCGGAAAACACCTTTACATTCCTTCCCGAAATTTTCACGGCTCTCTCGGTTAAATTAGATGGCGCAAGATCGTTTGGAAGATAATCCAACGAAAATCTCGGGCAGCATCCGCCACAACCAGACGAGCACGTAAAGCCACGGAATATTAGTGGCGATACATGTATCGGTTTTGGTAAAAACCGCTGTCCCTTGTATTCGAATTCCTCAGCAGTAACCCCAGCCAAATAGACAGTTATAATCTTATCTAGCATGTAGCGCCTTTTTGGAACAAAAGATCAACCCGCTGTTTTTTACTAATCATTTGCTAATATGGCCATGATGAATGTCCGGTTTCGGGGGTAAAGCGGACCTTTTTCACTGGCCAGCAAAGAGTCCGCTAATAGCCACAAGCGGACATTTGTCTAACGGCTACGAAAGTGAAACGATTTGTATGATGGTGCCTTTGGGGTGAGATCGTCACGGATTTGAAGGCTATCCGGGGGAAATCGGTTTAATGTGTTCCCGATGAATTGGGGGACACGATGAACGACTCTTCACCAGAAAGCTCCGAGGGAAGCCAAACGAATGACGGCCCCTATGCCGCATGGACTTTCGGCATGCCGGCGCTGCTGGTATTTCTGTGGAGCACCGGCTTCGTCGGCGCAAAGTGGGGACTGCCCTATGCCGAACCCTTCACTTTCGTCGCCATTCGTTTCGCCATCGCCGCCATGATTCTAACCGTCTACGCCCTCGCTGTCGGTGCGCCATGGCCCAAGTCCGGAGCGGAACTGCGCCATACAATCGTTGTCGGGATCCTTTTGCACGGGGTCTATTTAACCACTGTCTTCGTTGCCATTTGGCAGGGCGCACCGGCCTGGACAGCGTCTCTGTTGACCGGTATCCATCCACCGCTCACCGCCCTGCTGGCCGGACCCTATTTGAAGGAACGGGTCACCGGCCGTCAGTGGGCGGGGTTCATGATGGGGCTTGGCGGAGTCTTTCTTGTCGTCTGGCAGGGCGAGCAGGCCTTGGTCATGCCAGCGTCGAGTTTGGCCGTGCTGGCCTTCGGCCTGTTGGCTTTATCGACGGGCACCTTGTACCAGAAGCGCCACGGCGGCAGCCAGGATCTGCGGACCGGCCAGGCGGTCCAGCAGATGGCGGCCTTGGCCGTGGTCCTGCCCTGCGCGCTTCTGTTCGAGACCGGTGACGTGCAGTGGACAGGGGAATTCATCTTCGCCCTGGCTTGGCTTACCGGGCCCTTGTCCATCGGTATGTTCAGTCTGCTTTACGTGTTGATCCGGCGCGGTGCCGCGACCCGGATTGTCGGACTGTACTTCCTGGTGCCGCCCGTCGTCGCCGTCGAGACATTCTTCGTGTTCGGTGAAGGGATGACCGGCCAGCAATTCGTCGGCATGGCCCTGGCCGCCGCCGGCGTCGCCCTGGTCACCCGGACGCGGCGGTGACGGTCCCATTACGCAGCCGCCGGAAATGTCCGCTTTCTGGGCGCCGCCCCAACCGGTCGTCACCGATCACTAAATTTCTCCTTCAGGTCCTCCAGCATTTGTCTTTCCGCTCTCTGCTGTTCCAGTTTTTGTGCTTCCTCGTCTGCAAGGCGCGCTTCCATCTCTTCATCGGTCTCGGGCCTGTGGAAATGGACCTTCACATTCAACCAATAATCCCTGCGTGAATCGCGAAAACTGACGGTTTCAAAGGTTGCGCTATCTCGATATTCCTCCGGCACCAATCTGAGGTATTTCTCAACCCATGGGATTAGATCGACCAGTTTCTTTGGCATCCAGTTCCACTCGGGTCCAAATTCCTCTTCGCAATTCAGCACGACATTCTTGGTTTTCCTAATCATACTCTTCCCTCGCCACCTTCCTCATACCGTGGTGCGCTAAGCTTTATCTCCCCCCACAGGTTCAGGGAGTCTTTGATCATATCCACGGCTCGATTATAGCCCATCCCGTGCTCGGTGTGTGCGTCCTGGTTATCGGATAGATTGCCGAGTCGGCCAAGACACGACAGCTTCGCAAATTGATACTAAAAGCTGGAGTTGCGATGTCTCCTCTTGGCTATCCTCTGCCATTCGACCACGGATGCCTCGATGTCCACAAACTGATCACATACCAGACATATAATACGGATGTCGGAATGTCCGCTTCGGGTCATTAGCGGACCTTTCCGACAGTTCTAAAAAAGGTCCGCTTTGCCCCCGAAAGCGGACCTATACGGTGCCTCTAAGAGAGGACGTAGAAAAACAAAAATCGCTTGATGTGCTATACTTATCGCCATGAGACCGCGTCTTTCCTTTTCGGGCGGGGCTATGGCGGTTCTGCTTGTCTTTCTGTGTTTCCCGGCGCTTTCACTTGAGGTGCCGTCGGCGGTTGTCGACTCAGACTGGCTGAACGACCGTTTGGGCCAGCCGGGGTTGTCGGTTATCGAAGTCTCGTCTGAAGTCTCCTTCGAGTTCGACGGCCATATTCCCGGGGCGGCGGTGACTGTAAAGGGCGCTTGGCGCATCGACGACGCGGACGGCGTTTATGTTCGCCGTCCGGTTAAAGAATTACAAAGCCGGATCCGGAACCTCGGTGTCAACGACGGAGACGCAGTGGTCATCTACGGAAAAGGACTAGAAACAAATGATCTGCTGGGAGCGACCTATCTGTTCTGGGTCTTCCATTTCCTGGGGCATGAAAACGTCGCCCTTTTGGATGAAAGCTGGTTAGGCTGGTTGGCCGCCGATGGCGAAGTGGCGACGGAGGCGCCGAAGGTTCGAAACGGCACGTTTGTCGCTAGGCCAAATACCGCACTGTCCATTTCCACCGATGAGGTTTTCGCCGTCTACAAGACCGCGACCATTGTTGACGGCCGTCCCGCCGGGCATTATTCGGGAAAGACAAAATTTCCGTCCAATTCCAAATTCGGGCGCATTCCCGGTTCCCTCAGCCAGCCCTGGCCAGAATATATCGGCAAGGATATGGATGGACTTTTATACATGATTACGGCCATGCCCAATTTATTGGAAACGGAAGGGTTAAAACCCGACGAACCGTTGATTTTAACCTGCTTCGGCGGAACGGGGGCGGCGATGAATTTCGTACTATTTCGATATTATGGCTACAAAAATCTGCGACTTCATGACGCCGGAATCCGCCGATGGAATCTGCGCAACCTACCGTTGGTGAAAGATTAAGATAAGAGGCTGGAATCCCCCCCGTCCCAAGTTGGCCGTTTAGGCCGCAGAGGCGGCCCTTGCGGTCAAGTCAGAACCGAACCTTTAGCGGCTATCCCCGAATGTCTGCTTTGGGTCAAAAACAGACTCTTTACGACTGCCACGGAAATGTCTGCTTTCGGGGGTAAAGCGGGCCTTTTTCACCGCTCAGCAAAGAGTCCGCTAATAGCCACAAGCGGGCATTTTCGTCAGTTCAATAACTAGGTCCGGTTTCATTCCACAAATATACCTGCCAGCACGGCGCCAGCGCCCCCACATGAACATGAGGATGGTGGCGGCGAGAATAAAGATGACGACCACCTGGTCGTGGGACATTCCGCCTCCGCAGGTTTGCTAGGGCACCTAGCCGGAAACCCGTTCCGCATAGACCGGCGTTTCCGCCCCCGGGCCGCCGGCATGGACTTTTTGGTCGAAAACGTTCTGCATGAAAAACAGCCCGATGAAACAGACCAGCCCTGCGATCAGGGGCG
>JACNJX010000013.1 GCA_014382345.1 Alphaproteobacteria bacterium | reverse complement strand
GAGTTGATGATCTGGTCGAGCGCCTGGACGGCGAAGTTGAAGGTCATGAATTCGACGATGGGCTTGAGTCCGCTATAGGCCGCTCCGACGCCGAGCCCGCCGAAACCCTGTTCGGTAATCGGCGTGTCGATCACCCGTTTGCCGCCAAATTCCTCCAGCAGTCCCTGGCTGACCTTGTACGCGCCCTGATACTGGGCGACTTCCTCGCCCATCAGGAAGACGTCCGGGTCACGCCGCATTTCCTCGGCCATGGCGTCCCGCAAAGCCTCGCGGACGCTCAAATTCACCGTCGGGCCGGAATATTCTGGATCTTGCGCGGGTTGCGCCGCTGCTTGCGGGGCAGCCGGAGCTGCCGGAGGGGCGGATTCCGGTTCGGGTGCGGGGGGTTGTGGCGCAGGGGCGGGAGCCGCTTCAACACCGGAAACGTCTTCGCCGTCTTCGGCAATGACGGCGATGGGGGTATTGACGGCGACACCTTCAGTGCCTTCCGGGACGAAGATTTTACCCAGAACCCCCTCGTCCACGGCTTCGATCTCCATCGTTGCCTTGTCGGTCTCGATTTCGGCCAGCACGTCGCCGCTGGTGACGGAATCGCCTTCGGCTTTAAGCCATTTGGCGATCTTGCCTTCGGTCATGGTCGGCGACAGGGCGGGCATGAGAACCTGAATAGACATTTACACCTCCACCAGAATGTCGGTGAAGAGTTCGGACGGGTCCGGTTCCTCGCTTTGTTGCGCGAACTCGGCGGCCGCCGTGACCAGCGCCTTGATGTCCTTGTCGATGTCCTTGAGTGCGGCTTCGTCGGTGGCCTTGGCCTTGAGCAGCTTGTCGCGCAGGTTGTCGATAGGGTCGCTTTCCTTGCGCACCTGGGAGACCTCTTCCTTGTCGCGGTACTTGGCCGGATCGGACATGGAATGACCGCGATAGCGATAGGTCTTCATTTCCAGAATAAAGGGTCCCTTGCCGTCGCGGCACCAGCGCGATGCGGTCTCACCGGCTTCGCGCACCGCCAGCACGTCCATGCCGTCGACCTGTTTCCCCGGAATCCCGAAGCTGTCGCCGCGCCGGTACAATTCCGTGGTCGACGATGCGCGCTCGATGGAGGTGCCCATGCCGTAGCGGTTGTTTTCGATGACATAGATCACCGGCAGGCCCCAGAGTTGGGCCATGTTGAAGGATTCATAAATCTGCCCCTGGTTGATGGCGCCGTCGCCGCAATAGGCCTGGGCGACACCGCCGTCTTCCTTGTATTTATGGGCGAAGGCCAATCCGGTGCCGAGCGGTATTTGCGCGCCGACGATGCCGTGCCCGCCGTAGAAATTCTTTTCGCGGCTGAACATGTGCATGGAGCCGCCCTTGCCCTTGGAATAGCCGCCACGCCGTCCGGTCAGTTCGGCCATGACGCCCTTGGGGTCCATGTCGCAGGCCAGCATGTGGCCGTGGTCGCGGTACGACGTGATAACGGAATCCTGCGGCTGGCTTGCCGCCATCATGCCGGTGACGACGGCCTCCTGGCCGATATAGAGGTGACAGAAGCCGCCGATAAGGCCCATGCCGTAGAGCTGGCCGGCCTTTTCCTCGAAGCGGCGGATCATCAACATCTGGCGATAGAAATGCAGAAGCTCTTCGGAAGACGCTGCTTTGGAGGCAGCCGTCTTTTTCACAGGCGGTTTCTTGAGGGCTTTTTTTACCGGTTTCCCGGCATTGGACTTTGACGCTTTGGCGGTCTTTGCCATTGGAGGGTCCTCCCGGTTGCCGTTATTCCGCCAGGGCTTGTTTTGCGCCCGGTCAAGCAATCTCAGGAGTTTAAAATAGTGCAGGAACCCTGTATTTTCAAGCATACAGGATTTCTAAAAGCCATTGAAATGGCAAATAAAATTACGCTTAACTAAGAATTAGTTAAGTCATATTGCGGAAAGCCCTTTCCGGCTCCCATTTTCCGGCCCGGCCCGTCAGGCGACGCTGCGGGCCGCGGTTTCCAGCTCAATCCGGCGTTCTTCCATAAGCCACGGCCACAGGCACCCCGTGGTGCAGATCAGCGCATCCACGCCCGGATCGCCCGGTGTCCAGCCTTCGACTTTTTCGAGCCAGCGGCCGAGCGAGCCGTAGGTGTTCCAGTAACAGACGGCAACGGTGCGTCCCTCGGCGGCGAGGACTCTCTCGTAGCCGATGTATCCGGGTTCCGTCGCCGCCATGGCGATGAGCATGGAGGCCGATTCCTCGAACCGCCCGCCCTGATAGTCCTTCGGCGGCGTGGTGTAGACCACGGCGTAGAAGAACGGCTTTTCGGTTTCCTGTAAAATGCTCATGACAGGAACCCCGTCAGGCTGCTGATGGCGGCCGCCACAAAGGCGTTGATGCCCCTGATGGTACGGCGGTCGCGTCTTTCCTCGATATGGTCTTCAACGTAGGAGATTTCGATGCCGCAGGTTTCGGCCAGGCCGATCCCGAAGCGATTGTTGATTTTATCGTCGCCGGCGGTGATCCATTCTTCGATGGCGCCGACATCCTTCCAGTAGGAAATTGTTTTTTGATTGCCTTTTTTATCCCGGGAACTTTCTAGCCCTAAGAAGCCCGGTTGCCGCGTCGCCAACGTCACCATTTCGTCGGCGGGCGCGATGTGGTCTTCGTCGATAAGGCCGTCCCGGCGTTCGTTCAGGGTGGCCGCGTAGTATGGTGGTGTCAGCTGTTCTGCCAGACGTTCCATCACTTCCTCCTTTTGCGATCTTCCAGGATCACAATGTCGTCGACATGCCCGTAGTTGAGCATCAGCCGGGCGCGTTCCTCGAGCATGTCGGGGTCGAGGGAGCCCGGTTCCATTAGGCTGACGCGGCGTTCAATGGTTTTCCGTTCGGCGCGGGATATATGCATTGCCTGTTTCGCGGCGTCGACCCGCTGCTTGATCTTCCACCATGCGATCAGTCCCCGGTCGCCATGCACCACATGAAAAGCGAAGTAGCCAATCGCAAGGGTGCCCAGCAGAGGGCCGATAACATGTCGCGAACGAGCGCGAAATTCCTGTAGCAAATACATGGACTGTGAGCCCTGGTGTCCGTTTCGTTTATTTATTCACAGTCCCAACCCACAACCATCCTTACCCGCCATTCCTTAACAACAGGTTAGCGGGCGGGTTGATATGGGGTGGATTCACGTAAAAGATTCAAAAGGTTGGGGGGATTTGGGTGGGGGGTAATTGTGCTGGCGGCGGCAGATCGTTTGGATCCATAAGGTCTGCACTGCGCTACATAACAAAGCATTCTCGTATTCACCGAGTTCCAGAAACGCGAGGCCGAGGTTGAAGTGGGCCTCTGCGAAATTCGGTTCTAGTTCGATGGTTCCTTCGTGCCTTATGCTTGCTTGCCGCTTGTGACCGTCAGGCTCATTTTCTTGTCGCTGTTGAGGATGTGGTCAACTATCCATTGGCGAAGCAAGTCCTCTATGGTCTCCTTGTCGACGAGGTTCGGGGCCCCCTCGAACTTGGTCATGTGTTCCGTGTATTCATCCAGAAGCCGCTCGTGTTCTGCCTTGTGTTCCGGGTAGTGGAGGTAATCGTGGGACACCATGACGTGTTCCTCGAGTGCGAAGTGAGCTTGCATGCGGGCGTGGATGCTGCCGAGCGTGTCCTCGATCCGATCCAAGTCGACATGCTCGAGCAGTTCTTGGTGCAACTTGTTGATGTCCTCGATGAGACATCGGTGCTCGTGGTCGATTTCCTTGATGCCAATCAGGAAATCATCCGACCAGGTGATGCTCTGATCCGCCGCCGCAGTTGTCATGTCTCCTATCCTTTTCCCACCATATTCCAACAGAAGCGCTCATTGTGGTGCCTTTGCCCCTGAAAGCGGGCATCCAAAGGCTTACGAGGCTCAACCAGAGGCGGATAGAAAAGAGATGTCCGGCCACCAAGCCTCCCGCACGTTTTTCGTTCCTTGACGCTGGCAACGACCGTCGACAGCTAAAAACAAGCCTACGGTTTAGATGAGGGCACTTTTTGCCAATATTACCTAGCGACGCTGGCTGATCGGCACAAAATTGCGCTTTGTAGCACCGGTGAACAGCTGGCGCGGGCGTCCGATTTTCTGTTCCGGCTCCTGGATCCATTCGTTCCAATGCGATATCCACCCGGCGACACGCGCGATGGCGAAGATCACCGTGAACATGGATACTGGAATGCCCATGGCTCGGTAGATTATGCCCGAGTAGAAATCGACGTTGGGGTAGAGTTTTTTCTTGATGAAATAGTCGTCCTGGAGCGCGATGCGTTCCAATTCCATCGCCAGCTCAAGCAAAGGCTCTTCACCGACATCAAGCTCGTCGAGGACCTCGTGACAGCTTTCGCGCAGGATGGTGGCTCGAGGATCGAAATTCTTGTAGACCCGGTGACCGAACCCCATCAGACGGAACGGATCATCCTTGTCCTTGGCCCGTTTGACGTACTCGGGCACGCGATTCTTGCTGCCGATCTCGTTCAGCATCTTAAGCACGGCTTCGTTGGCTCCGCCGTGGGCCGGTCCCCACAACGAGGCTATGCCTGCGGCAACGCACGCGAACGGGTTGGCGTGAGACGACCCGGCCAGCCGCACAGTCGACGTCGAGGCGTTTTGCTCGTGATCGGCGTGCAGGACGAGAATGCGCTCCATCGCTCGCGCCACTTTTGGCCGCACCTTGTACTCCTCGCAGGGCGTCGCAAACATCATGTGCAGGAAATTCTCGGCGAAACCGAGTTCGTTCCTGGGCGAGATGAACGGCTGCCCGACCGCAGTCTTGTATGCGTAGGCGGCGATGGTTGGCATCTTGGCGATCAGCCTGTAAATCGCCAACTGGCGATGTTCCGGATCGTGGATGTCGAGACTGTCGTGGTAGAAGGCAGACAACGCCCCGACCACACCGCACATGATGGCCATGGGATGGGAATCCCGCCGGAATCCTTGATAGAAACTTTTAAGCTTTTCGTCGAGCATCGTGTGGTAGGTGATGCCCTTCCAGAACTCCTTCTTCTGTACCTTGGTGGGGAGTTCGCCATTGAGGAGCAGGTAACAGATTTCCAGAAAGTCCGATTTGGCCGCCAGTTGTTCGATAGGGTAGCCGCGATGGAGCAAAACGCCCTCGTCTCCGTCGATAAAGGTAATGGTGGATTCACAACTCGCCGTTGAAGTGTAACCGGGGTCGAAGGTGAACATCCCGGTTTCCGCGTACAGCCGTCGAACGTCGATGACATCCGGGCCTAGGCTTCCAGACAGTATGGGGAAATTCCAGTTTTGACCGGTTCGATTATCGATCAGGGTAAAGGTCGGTTCTTTGGTGGCGGCTTTGTCTAAGGGCATGATGACATTCCTCCTTCACAACGGATTCATCCACGCCCGCAAGCGCCAAGGCGAATGCGGGCAAACTCGGAGGTTGGCGACCCCCCATTTGAGAGGCCTCAATTCTTTTTGCCGGGATTTCCAAAACGGGCAATCCGACAACGCGCATTTTACATCCGATTGAAATCGTTTGTATTTGACCTGAGACAAGTTAGATCGCTGCCGATGGCCGAGATGAAAACAAATGGCTCGATCCTGAACGAAATCTCCCGCCAATTGGTGAATTGGCGGTATTTGTCTTTATTAACCATCTGAAAATAAAAGCGAATTCCGAAAATGTAGACATATGCGTACAAAAGCGTACGGATGCGTACATTTCCTACAGGTCTTGCATGTGATTATGCTTGGTAAGTCAACGGGTTGCAGGGTAAATGCCGGGAGTTCGCCGTCGCATGGCCACCGGCCCTTCCCGTCCGGACGTCCGGTGGACTTAAATCCCCGAAGATTTACCCGAAAATGCCGCGTCCCGCGTACTTCGCTGCCGGGCCTAACTCGTCCTCGATGCGGATGAGCTGGTTGTATTTGGCCAGCCGGTCGGAACGGCTGAGCGAGCCGGTCTTGATCTGGCCGGCGTTGGTGGCGACCGCGATGTCGGCAATGGTGGTGTCCTCTGTCTCGCCGGAGCGGTGCGAGATCACCGTCGTGTAGCCGGCCTTGTGCGCCATTTCGATGGTTTGGAGCGTCTCTGTCAGGGTGCCGATCTGGTTGACCTTGATCAGGATCGAATTGGCGATGCCCTTTGCGATGCCGTCGGCCAACCGCTTCGGGTTGGTGACGAACAGGTCGTCGCCGACAAGCTGCACTTTGGAGCCGATGGCGTCGGTCAGCGCCTTCCAGCCGTCCCAGTCGTCCTCGTCGAGGCCGTCCTCGATGGACAGAATCGGGTATCGGTTGGTGAGGTCTTCATAGTATTTGACCATGCCGGCGCTATCGAGCGACTTGCCCTCACCGGCCAGTTCGTATTTGCCGTCCTTGTAGAATTCACTCGATGCCGCGTCGAGCGCCAGGACGACGTCGTCGCCCGGCTTGTAGCCCGCGCCTTCGATGGCCTTGAGGATGAAGTCGAGCGCCTCCGTGGCGCTGCTGAGACCGGGGGCGAAACCGCCCTCATCGCCGACGTTGGTGCTGTGGCCTGCGTCGGACAGGCTCTTTTTCAGGGTCTGGAACACTTCCGCGCCGCAACGCACGGCGTCGGCAATGGTGTCCGCGCCGAC
>JACNJX010000014.1 GCA_014382345.1 Alphaproteobacteria bacterium | reverse complement strand
CGGCCTCGGCCGAGACGATCTTGCGGGCCCCCTTGGCGCGGCGGGCGCGCAATTCCTTATCACCGAGCAAACGTTCAACGGCAGCGGTAAGTTCAGTTCCGTCCATCACCTGCTCGGCCGCGCCGGCGTTCAAAAGGCGGGACGCGGTCTCCTTGAAGTTGGACATATCAGGACCAAAAATCAGGGCGCAATCCAGCCCCGACGGTTCCATGGGGTTCTGCCCCCCCTTGCCCGTCAGGGACTTGCCCACGAATACAATGTCCGCGAGACGATAGAAAAGACCCAGTTCGCCCATGGTGTCCGCAATGTAAACCTGGGTTTTGGACGTAACCGGCTGTCCCGCGGACCGTAGGGCAACCTCAAGGTTTTGATCTCTTAATATTTGCGCAACCTCGGCGCCCCGTCCGGGGTGTCGCGGGACGATCAAACTCAACAGGTCCGGATAGCTGGTGACAAGGTGCGAATGTACCTGCCCAACCAGGGCTTCTTCGCCAGGATGGGTGGAGGCGGCAAGCCACATTGGACGCTCGCCGAACGTCTTTTTCTGCTGCTCGAATTCGGCTTCATCGAAAGGCAGGGGCGCGGCGGCCGACTTAAGATTCCCCGTTATCTCGACATTCTTCGCGCCTAGTCCTTTATAACGCTCACCATCAACGTCACTCTGGGCCAACACGAGGGAGAAGGCTTGGAGCAATCGTTCAATCGTGGCGCTCAGTCGCCTCCAGAGACGATAAGATCTTTCCGACATTCGTCCGTTGACAAGCACCGCAGGCACATCAAGATTGTGCAATTCTTCCACCAGATTGGGCCACAGGTCCGATTCCGCCCATAAGACCAAGTCGGGGTTCCAGTGTGATAGAAACCTGCGCACATAGGACCGGCAATCCACCGGGATATACTGGTGCTGGACGCCGTCAGGCAGACGGGCGGCCATTAACCTTGCCGAGGTCACGGTACCGGTAGTAACCAACACCGACCAGCCGGTACGGGTTTCCATCACCCATGATATCAGTGAGAGCAGCGAGAGAGATTCTCCGACACTGGCGGCATGCAACCAAAGGAGTTTTCCTTTAGGTCTTGGCAGGGAGGAATGCCCCAGGCGTTCCTTAAAGCGTTCGTTGTCTTCCTTTCCTCGGGCCATCCGCCAAGCCAAGTAGAGCCGGATCAACGGTCTGCCAAGCGAGGTAACTGTGCGGTAAAGAGCAAGGGACATTGCTACGCTTTCTAATCGTATAATCACAATATTGTAAGTGGCCAAATTTTGTTGGAACCAAGTACAAAGATAGAAACGCGATATCCGTTTCACGAAGGCTGCGCCAACATATCAGACTATAGAAGGTTTTCTACCGTACCCTTGTTTCAACCCCGGGGGCCTTGTGGTTTCGGCCCCATTAAAAAACCCTCACAGTGCAACTGAATCCCGGAACCAAATGTCACAGGCCCTCAAGCGTCCACACCTGACCTTGGATTTGGTGCCGACCTGCTTCCGGGCCTACGCCGCCCCGATCGCCTGCATGGTGCGGACGTTGTAATAGCGGTCGTCGTCGAAGCTGTCGGGCAGCTTGCCGTCGCGGAAGGCGTTACACAGGTCGCGCACGGCTTCCTCGATGGTGTGCTGCGGCTCGAAGCCCAGCACCCGCTTAACCTTGTCCGCATTGATGTGATAGGAGCGGATGTCGTCGCTCGGCGTGGTGACGATATCAAGCTCGCCGCGTTCGGGGAATTCCTCTTCCACCACTTTCTTGACCACCTTGGCGATGTCCATGATGCTCATGTTCTGGAAACCGATGTTGAACACGTCGTCGGCGATTTTGTCGTCCGGCGCTTCCAGGAACATCTTGCACGCATCCACATAGTCCTGGATGTGCAGGTTGGGCCGCAGTTGCGAGCCGCCGAATACCGTGCTCTTGCCCTTGTTGACGGCCTGGTTGGTCAGGATGTTGACCGAAACGTCGAGCCGCTGGCGCGGGCCGTAGCCGCACACGGTGGCCGGCCGGAAGGCCACGCCGACGAAGTTTTCGTCCGTGTGCTTAAACAACAAAGGCTCACACAACCCTTTGAATTCATTGTATAATGTCAACGGGACCAGGGGGTGACCCTCGGTCACGTCGGGCTCGTCCGAGACCCCGTAAACGGAACTGGTCGAGGCATAGATGAAGCGTTTGACGCCGGCGTCCTTGGCCGCCACGACCATCGGCTCGAAGGCGTCCATATTGACCGTCGTCGACAGGTTCTCATCGAGAACAAAACTGGCGTCGTTGGAAATGCAGGCCAGGTGCAGAACCGCATCGATGCCGTCCAATTCCCGTGCCAGATGATCGACGTCGCGGATGTCGCCTTCGACCACCTTCAGGTTCGCATTGTCCTTGGGCAGAAAGTCGCTGCCGTAATACATTATGTCGAAGACGGTGACATGGTACCCCATATCCAGCAGTTGCGGCGTCAGCACGCTGCCGCAATACCCGGCGCCGCCGGTAATCAGAACGTTTTTAAATTTCACGGAACCTCACAAAGACCAAAAACAAACGCTTTCGACCGGCTTTTTACACTGGGCGCATACCTTTGGGAAGGGGCAGAAATATCAGGGGTCTTCTATGGCGATGCTATACCCCGCCTGAGACGCGTCATCATAGAACATTTGCACCGTCTCGCGGGAGTATTCGCCCAGGTCCTTGCCAATGTTCACCAGCTTGCCGATCACGTCGTTGGTCAGCGTGATGATATGGCATCCGGCATCTTCGGCCTGGGCAATATTCAACAGTTCGCGCGGGCTCGCCCACATCACCTCGGCCAGAGGTTTTTGGGACGCGATCTCGACGGCGGATTTCATATGCGGGATCGGGTCGCGGCCGCTGTCGGCGACGCGGCCAGCGAACACCGACAGAATCGCCGGCGTGTCCGGGTTTAGCACATCGACAATGCCCCGCACCTGATCGAGGGTGAACATGGCGGTGACATTGACCTTGACGCCTAGCCCGGTCAGCTGCCCGACCAGCGGCGCGGAGCTGTCTCCGCGTGTGTTGGTGACCGGGATCTTGACGTTGACGTTGGCGCCCCAGGATGCGATTTCCAGGGCTTGCGCCTCCATTTCGTCGAATTCATCGGCGAATACTTCAAACGACACCGGACGGTCGGTGACGATGTCCAGAACGTCGAGCGCGAACCCCTTGTAATCCTCGACCCCGGCCTTGCGCATCAGCGTCGGGTTGGTGGTGAAGCCTTCAATCAGGGGGTTTCCAACCATGTCGCGGATGCCGTCCAGATCGGCGCCGTCAGCGAAGACCTTGATCGCCATGTCTTTCGGGTGTCGCGTATCCGTCATGCCTGCTCACTCTTCCCGGGATACGATCCAATCCGCGGCATCCGCCAGGGAACCGGCCACATGGTCCGGGTTTTCGGGGGCCTGCTCACGATAGCCCCGGTCGATGAAGATCGTCGTACATCCGGCCGCCTTCCCGGCGCCGATATCGCGCCACCGGTCGCCGACCATGAAACTTTGCTGCAAGGTGATATCATGCACGCCCGCCGCCTCCAAGAGCATCCCCGGCCGGGGCTTATAGCAGGCCGCGTCCGGTTCGTAGCAAACCTTGATCTCATCAAGGCCCAGGGTTTTCATCAACGTGGCGTTGATGGCCTCGACCACGTCAAGGGTGACCTTGCCGGCGGCGACGTCGGGCTGGTTGGAGGCGACGATGGTCATGAACCCCGCCTCTTTAAGCCGTTCGATGGCGTCCGCCGCCCCGTCAAGAATGTCCAAATCCTCATAACGGGTAATGGCATAAGGCTTTCCATCGCGAACGTCTGTGCGGATGATCACTCCGTCCCGGTCGAGAAAAACGGCGCGTGCCATAAAAAAATCTATTTGTTGTTGCAGTTTGGGCGCCGGGAAAAGGTACGCTATCGTCTTATCCCTGGAAACAGGATTTCCCAACACGCGGCGCGGTATGAGTTGAGGACAGACTACGACCATGGCAAAGCGTTTTTTTGAACTGCTCCGGCGCGGATGGCGAAAGCCGCCGCATGTGATCGTGCGGTGGATGATCCGCCAAACCGGCGCCGAGCTGGACCAGCACCGGGCGCCGGGGCGAGCGCGGTCCCTGACCCGTGACCGGCTGCTCAGCCTGTTGGGCGGGCAAAGCCTGGACAGCCTGTGGCAACGACTGACGGAAGCGCCCTTCCCTTTCCATACCGGGCCGGTGGCGATGGACGCTTACGATGAGCTTTGCCCCGGCGATGGCGCCGGTATCCTGGTTGCCGCCGAAGACGCAGTTAACCGGCGGGTCGATCTTCTCGGCTCTGGTCCGGTCGATTTGCCGACGCCCATTCCCTGGCACAAAGACTTCAAAAGCGGCCATTCCTGGCCCATCGTTCCGTTCCGCCGTATCGATGTGCTCGATCTCGGGCGCGACAGCGACATCAAGGTGCCGTGGGAACTGTCCCGCCTGCAATGGCTGATTCCGGTTGGACAGGCGTATCTGCTCGGCGGCGAGGAGCGCTACGCCAAGGCCGTGCGCGACGTGATCGAGGATTGGGACAAGGCCAATCCGCTGGCGCAGGGCGTCAACTGGGCCTGCACCATGGATGTCGCCCTTCGCGGCATCGCCCTGGTCTGGCTGTTTCGGGTGTTTCATGCCTCCGCCGCCTGGCGCGACGAGGACTTCCGCATCCGTTTCCTGAAGCTTCTCTACCTGCACTGCGATTTTACCGCGCGCCATCTGGAATGGTCGGACATCAACGGCAACCATCTGGCGACCAACGCCGCCGGGCTGGTGATTATGGGCCTGTTCCTGGGCGGCGGCGGAACGGACATCGGCAAGCCGGGCCAGTGGGCGACCAAGGGCTGGCGCATTCTGTCCGATGAACTGCCCCAGCAGGTGACGCCGGACGGCGTCGATTTCGAGGTTTCCACCGCGTACCACCGGCTGGTCACGGAACTGTTCTTGCTGCCGGCGCTTTATCGGCGCGCGGCGGGACTGGATGTGCCGGACAATTATTCCGCACGGTTGCGAAAAATGGCCGAATTCACCGCCGCCTACAGCCGCCCGGACGGCTCGACGCCGCTGTGGGGGGATGCCGACGATGGCCGCGTCCTGCCCTTCGGCGGACAGGTGCGCAACGATCACCGCTACCTCATGGCGATCATCGGTATCGCCTTCGAGGATTCGTCCTTGGCGGCCCAGGCATCCGGCCACAGGGGTGAAGTCTTCTGGACGCTCGGCCCGGACGCTGCAGAGACCGTGCCGAGCCGCCCCGTGCCATCGACATCCCGCGATTTTCCGGACGGCGGCGTCTACATCATGCGCCACGATCAAAACTCCGGCGGCGATCATGTCTTCATCGACTGTGGACCGGTCGGCATGGCCGGGCGCGGCGGGCACGGCCACAACGATTGCCTGTCGCTGGAGGCGGTGCTGGACGGTGTCCATTTGCTCACCGATTGCGGCACGTATCTCTATTCCGCCGACCCGGAATGGCGCAACGATTTCCGCTCCACCGGGTTTCACAACACGCCCATTGTCGGCGGCGAGGAGCAAAACCGCTTTGTGCGGCCGGAATATCTGTGGTCGCTGCATAACGACGCCAAACCCGATGTCCGCCTTTGGTCCCCCGGCGAAACCACGGGCGAGAACGAAGACCGCTTCATCGGCGCGCACTCCGGCTACCGGCGGCTGGCCGACCCGGTAACCGTGGTGCGCGGCGTGCTGCTCGATAAAACCACGCACCGCCTCATCATCTCCGACCACTTCGAGGCTGCCGGCGAACACCGGGTCCGCGTTCCCTATCATCTGCCCCCCGGCGTGGAGGTGGTGGAAGAGGCCTCCGGTCTGTGGCTGCTTAAAGCCCGGGGCGGGGGTGAGGCCGGAGACAGAGACCGGCAATTTTTGCTGGTTTCATCCGGCGCCGACTGGAGCACGTCGCTGGGCGACGGCTGGGTGTCGCAGTCCTATGGCATTAAGCACCCGGCCAAAGTGTTGAATTTTTTCCGAAGCGGGCCGCTGCAACCGCTGACCATTGCCCTTCTGCCCGCCGACGGCGCGCCGGGTGATCCCGTGGCGTGGTTGAGAGAAACCATTGAGGTCTTTCCCGAAGCGGATGGCGATCGGTATTGACCTTCCGACCGGTGGAAGGTTCATAATGGCCAAGAAACAAAAGAGAAAAACCAGAGGTGAGGATATGACGGTCAATAAATTCCAACGGATTTCCGGAAGCTGCGCGGCCCTGGCAGTGGTCATCGCCTTCGCCGCAAGCCTGGGCACGCCAAGCGCGTCCGCTGAGGCGGCCGAGATCACGGTCTACAAATCCCCCTCCTGCGGCTGCTGCAAGAAATGGGTGTCCCATATGGAAAAAAACGGCCATTCCGTGAAAACCCTGAACTTCGAGGATATGGACCCGATCAAGAAAATGGCCGCCATCCCTGAGAAGTTCCAGTCGTGTCACACCGCCATTGTTGACGGCTACGTGGTTGAAGGCCATGTCCCGGCGAAAGACGTGGAACGCCTGCTTAAAGAACGCCCCAAGGCGCGCGGCATCGCCGTGCCGGGCATGCCGGCGGGATCGCCTGGCATGGAACAGGGCGAGGCAGAACGCTACGAGGTCCTGCTGTTCAACACCGACGGCTCGTCCACCATCTACAGCAAGCATTAGGGCAAATCCCGAGCGGATGATCTCATCCGCGACGACGCATTTGCGTCAAAAACAAAGACCAAACGTACTCATTCAAAATCGAAACCCCGTTCGGCTATCTCGGGGAAAGTGCGCGGGCGGTGGATTTGCTAAAGCGTGCACGAAAAGTGGGGGCAGATATCTACGAAACCGCTTTCATCATGGCGCGGGCTCTCCTGGATCTGGGTGATTTGAGCGCGGCGAAAA
>JACNJX010000117.1 GCA_014382345.1 Alphaproteobacteria bacterium | reverse complement strand
CCGTTGTTGCGGGCTTCGGTCAGGGCGATGCCGAGGTCTTTCTGCATCCATTCGACGGCGAAACCGAAGTCGAATTTGTCGTCGATCATGGTTTCGGCGCGGTTATCCATCTGCCACGACTGGGCGGCGCCCTTGGAAATCACCTCGACGACCTTTTTCGCGTCCAGCCCGGCTTTATCGGCGAAGGCCAGGCCTTCCGACAGGCCCTGGACCAGCCCGGCGATGCAGATCTGGTTGACCGCCTTGGTCAATTGCCCCGATCCCGCCGGGCCCATCAGGGTGACAGCCTTGGAATAGGCCTGGGCAACCGGCTCGGCGACATCGAAATGGCTCTGTTCACCGCCTACCATGACCGTCAGGGCGCCGTTTTCGGCCCCGGCCTGACCGCCGGATACCGGACCGTCCAGGAAGCCGATTCCCATATCGCTGGCCTTGGCGTTGATTTCACGGGCGACATCGGCGGACGCCGTCGTGTGGTCCATGAAAATAGCGCCCTCTTTCATTCCGGCGAGGATGCCGTCGTCGCCGTAAACGACACTGCGGAGATCATTGTCGTTGCCGACACAGGAAAACACCAGGTCACAGCCGGCCGCTGCCTTGGCCGGCGTGTCGGCAAAGGCGCCGCCGTGTTCCCCGGCCCAGGCTTCGGCCTTGGCCGTCGTGCGGTTGTAAACGGTGACGTCATGTCCGGCCTTGGCCAGGTGTCCGGCCATTGGATAGCCCATGACGCCGAGACCGATGAATGCTGTTTTTGTCATTGTATGTTCCTCAGTCTCAAGCGTTGTTCAACAGGCGGAAAAGCGTCGAATTATCCAGCCGGCCGCCGCCTTCGTTCTGGATCCGGGCGTAGAAGCTTTCGATCAGGGCCGTCAGGGGCAACTGCGCGCCGTTGGCGCGGGCCTCGTCGAGGCAGATATCAAGATCCTTGCGCATCCAGTCGCAGGCGAAGCCGAAGTCGAACTTGCCGTCGACCATGGTCTTGCCGCGGTTTTCCAACTGCCAGGACTGCGCCGCGCCCTTGGAGATCACATCCACCACCTGATGTGCATCGAGGCCCGATTTGACGGCGAAGTTCATGCCTTCGGCCAGCGCCTGAATGGTGCACGAGCAGGCGATCTGGTTGACCATTTTGGTCAACTGGCCGCTGCCGACATCGCCCATGTGTTTAACCGCCTTTGCAAAGCTCTGCATGGCGGCTTCGCCACGGGAAAAATCCTCGGCGCTGCCGCCGACCATGACGGTCAGCGCGCCGTTCTGGGCGCCTTCCTGGCCGCCGGAGACCGGCGCGTCCAGGAAACCGACGCCTTTGCCCGCCGCCGCTTCGCCAATTTCCCTGGCCGCGATGGCCGACGCGGTGGTGTGGTCGATAATCAATGACCCCTTCCCTGCCCCGGCGAGCGCGCCGTCATCGCCCAGCATGATGGAACGCAGATCGTTGTCGTTGCCGACGCAGGTCATGATGATGTCGGCGCCCATCGCCGCTTTCGCCGGCGTATCGGCGTGCTGGCCGCCGTGTTCCTTAGCCCAGGCTTCGGCTTTGGCGGCTGTGCGGTTGTAGACGGTGACGTCGAAATCGGCGTTCGCCAAGTGCCCGGCCATGGGATAGCCCATGTTGCCGAGCCCGATGAAGGCGGCTTTCGTGGTGCTCATGAGAGATGTTTCCGGTCTGTTGGAGGTTTTGAAATTGGCTTAATCGCCTTTGCTGGCGGAATTATAGGAGTCCGTTACATCGAATCCAGCATCTTTCGCCTTCCCGATCGTTCCCTGAACTTCTGATTGCTAGCCTTCTGGGGGTATGGGATATTTTTGACCGGTTGATCCGGTCACCGGAGCGAGGGATTGTAGAAAAATGGACGGCAAGTTGCATGGGGTTTCCTTTGTCGTCACCGCTTACAACAAAGAAGCGTTTCTTGAAGGTACCCTGAAAAGCGTCCTCGACCAGGAAGGCGATTTCGAAAGGGAATTCATCGTCATCGAAAACGGGTCCGAGGACCGTTCCGGAGAAATCGCGGATGATCTGGTCGGTTCCCTTCCCAATGGCAGGGTGATTCGGCTCAACCCGAACCAAGGCCCCGCGATTGCACAGAATACCGGTGTCGAGGCCGCGACCATGCCTGCGATAAAGTTTCTTGATGGCGACGATTTGCTGGCGACCGACTGTATTTTGAGGATGTTACCGGGCCTGGACTTGCCGGGCGTTGGTCTGGTGCATGGGGCCGGAACCTTGTTGGAGGATCTGACGGCCGATCTTAACGTCGATAGAGCGGGAAAACCTCCCCGTTTCGAAGTCATGGAAAAACCCCTGACTCATTCCATCCGCCATTCCCTGGCCGGTGCGTCGGCTATACTGGTTGACCGGGATGCTTATTTGGCATGCGGCGGCTGCGATCCCACGGTTTTTATCCAGGAAAACAGTACGATCTATAGAATGGCTATCAACAACGCCTTTGCCTTCACGGACGACGTAATTTTATTTGGCCCTGTTACGGACCATCACGACCGCCACGGTGGTCACCTGGGCGAAAACCGGGTGCAAATGGAACATGACCGCAATGCCGCCTTGTACGGCCTGATCCGTGATTTCCCGGACCTGCCCAATGCGATCAAGCGAATGGCATTAAAAAGAGCCAGTGGCAGGGCCTGGAATTGGGCCAGGCGAATCAATAAAAAATCCTGGGGGAGTGATCCGGTTTTCTGGATTAATCTTTTAGCCTACCTGGCTTGGCTGCCGGGCTACGAAAAACTATTGTCCATGACCTTGGCCCCTTACCGGTTATCCGGCAAGGTTCGCCTGCCACCGGGGGCGTGCGGAACCTAAGATTTCCGCAAAAGGGTTTGTTTTGTGCTAGAAGGCATTTTTGAAATCGTCCCGTTTCGGGGCCACGGGAGGCATTGTTGAAAACATCCGTATCCATCGAAATCGCGCCGGGCGAACTGATCGACAAGATCACCATTTTGGAAATTAAGCTTGAGCGCATCAAAGACGAAGCCAAACTGGCTAACGTGCGCCTGGAATGGGAAACCCTGACCAAGGCGCGCGACGCGGCGATCGAGCCGACGCCCGAACTGGACCGCCTGAGCGCCGAGCTAAAGGCCGCCAACGAGGCGCTCTGGGAGATCGAGGACGATATCCGCGATTGCGAACGGGACAAGAATTTCGGTGAAACTTTCGTACAACTGGCGCGCAGCGTCTATATCAGCAACGACAAGCGGGCCGCCCTGAAACGCGAGATCAACGAGCTTCTGGGCTCCAGCCTGATCGAGGAAAAATCCTATGCCGCTTATTGATGCTCGCGTTCATTGACAGGGGTCCCTTGATTAAGAAACTTCAAATTCTCGACTGGTGGTGGAACCGAAAACGCCGCCATGCCCCCCGCCCCGCCCCGGCGCGCGGCGTCCTTATTCTTTCCTGCGGCGGTCTGGGCGATACGGTTTTGTTTTCCCATGTTGCCGAGCGGTTTTCCGGGCTGGCGCATGACGGCGAGCCTGTGACCATCCTGCTGCGTTCCGATGCCATGAAGATGGTCTTCCTGCTGCCGCCGGAGATGTTTGTTATCTCCGTAGATTTCTCCCGTTTCAGAAAGGATATGGCGTACCGCCACGACATAACCGGCGATTTGTTCAACAAGCATTACCGGCTGGTGGTGCACACCGACTATCTGCGTCACCCGGACCTGGACGAAGCCTTGGTCTCCGCCGCGATGGCCCCTGAAACCGCGGCCATGGAACCGCGCCCGTGGCGTAAATACGATGCCCGCCTGAAGGTCAACCGGGCGCTCTATTCGCGGCTGTTCGACAGTGGACCGCCTGTCCGGGACAAGGTGTTGCGCTGGGCCGCCTTCGCCGACTGGTTGTCGGGAGAAAAGGCCGCCCCGCCGTCGACGCGGCTCCCCGAAGCTCGTCTGGCGCCTGCGGCACATTTCGATACGCCTGTCGTGGTGATGCAGCCGTTCTCGGCGGTTAAAGCCAAACAATCGCCCCCTGCCCTCTATAGGAACATCATCGAAACCCTTCCTGTTGGAACCCGGGTCGTGGTGACGGGCGCGCCTGGAGATTTGGAACGCAACCCGGACTTCAAGCCCTTGCTTGCGCTTGCTGATGTGGAATTTGATTCTTCGGTATTTGAAGACCTGGTGCCTTTATTGCGGGGGGCTTCTCTGGTCGTTTCGGTGGACACAGCCCTGATGCATCTGTCGGTGGCCGTCGGCGCGCCGACGGTGTGTTTGGCCAGTGCTGCTTACGTCGGGGAAATCGTTCCTTACGATTCCGCCCTTAGTCCGGAAAACACCCGTTTTCTCTATCAACCCATGGACTGCGAAGGATGCCTGGGCGATTGCATTCATCCCGCTATCGACGGCATGTTTCCCTGTGTCGCCGGACTTGACGAAGACCGGGTTCTGGCCGTGGTCCGCGAATCCCTGAACACTGCGGAAACGCCCCCGTCATGAAAACCCTTCCCCTGGTTTCACGAACCGGTGATTTTCTCCGCCGCCACCGGAGCCTTTTGCTGGGGCTGGCGGCCGGATTACTTTTCCTTGAGGTCGCCCGTGTGACGGGAACGTATCTGGTCTATCCCGGCTATCTGGACCACGGGGAACCCAGCGTGACACTGCTTTCCTGGCGTCTCCTGCATGGCCTGGAGGTTTTCCGGAGCTTCGATGATCCGGCCCTGATCAGCAACGTTTACGGGCCCCTGACCTACGTTGTGCATACGGTGTCTTTCTGGCTTTTGGGCCCATCCATTATGGCGGGCAAGGCCGCGTCCCTGCTGGCGGCGACGCTGATTCCGGTTTTCGTGTTCTTGTCGCAGCGCCGGCGGGGATTTCCGCAAGCGGCCTTCGGGATGCTGCTGGCAAGCGGACTGGTATTGTTTCATGTTCCCTTCTCGATCTGGAACCGGCCCGATTCCTTTATAGCCTTACTTGCGGTTATTGCCGTCTGGGCGGCCAACGCTTCCAATCCGGACCGTCCGGAATGGGTAAAATCCCTGGTTATTGCCGTTTGTGCGGCCCTTGCGGTCGGTATGAAGGTTCATGCCGGAGCCTATTTCGCACCGGTGGTGTTGTTCCATTGTATTAATCAAAACCGGGGGCTAAAAACCTTCGCCGTGATGGCCGTGAGCGGCCTGGTCTTGGTTTTACTGCCCTTTGCGTTATCCGTATTTTCTCTTTCGGCCTTCGTCGACTGGATCATCCTGATCGCCAAAAAGGACAGCGCCTCCGTCATTGGCTCGAAGTTCGCCCGTTATCTGGTTTTGTATTTCACGCCGGTGATGTTTTACCTGGCCGCCTGGCGGTGGTCCGGGAAAAGAGCCAACCTGGCGGAACACGTCTATTTTTGGGTGTTCGTCGTCAGCCTGATCGTAATCCTGTTCCCGGCGTCCAAGGTCGGTGCGGGAACGCATTATTTTTTCCCGTTTTTGGCCGTCCTGATCGATCTGATTTTGCGCCACGCCGGGCGCATGGAGTCCCGAAAGGCCATGGTCTGGGGGCTGGCCGGGGTCTTGGCCGTAGCTGTCCTGATCGTCGGCATTCCGGTGCAGAAGCGTTTTTTCCGGGCGCTCCACTGGCAGGAGGTGGCGGATATCCAGTCGGAAATTCGCACCATCATGGCTGATTACAAGGGACAAAGCATTGAAATGGGTATCGGGGAAAATACCGTCACCTATCCCCGCACCTTATCGAGAACACTGCTGGTGTTCCAAGGCCACCCCTATTCCTTCGATGCCGCGCCGGCCATGGAAACGATTAAATGGAATATTCCATTGCCGGAGGGAACGCTTTCGGAGTTGAGGGCGTGCAAAACGGATGTGTGGCTGATTCCCAAAGGTGAGAATCCGTTTATGATGATCGGGTATTATGGCGCGCCCGCGGTTCCGCCGGTTTTTTCCGAGACGTTCAAAACCTGGTACGGAAAGGTGAAAACCTATAAATTTTTTGAAGCCTGGAGATGTGCCGGGTGAGCACAACCCTAGCCTTCTCTAGTTCCGGTGTTTTGAAAACATAAGGCTGAAGCCGATCCAGGTCAGCAGTTTAAAGGGGATCGGAACCGGGTAAATCCGCTGGTGTAGTAGTACCCAGCCATAGGTGAAGCGGTAGAGCAAACCGAGAAATTTCTTTCCCAGGCTCCGCTTGTAGACTTTCTCGATAAACGTGATGTAGCGTTCCAGCCAAGGGAACTCGACCAGCAGTGGGAACACCACCTGATAGCTGTGCAGCCGGTCCTTTAATTTCTGGGGGAAGTTGAGGACGGATTCCGAATACTGCCCGCCCCAGTTCTCGTTTTCCTCGTTCAGATAACCATTTTCCTTGGCGTATTTCGTCAGTCCGACGCCTGGATAGGGCTGGAAGATGGAGGCGTCCGCGTAATCGACCCTGCATTTTTGATTGATGCGGACGGTTTCCTTGAAATTCTCTTCGGTCTCGCCGGGTAGGCCCATCATGTTCAGGCAGTAGGTTTTGATGTCGTACTTTCTCAGGATTTCAAAAGTCTCATGGATTTGTTCGTCTTTCATGGACCGGAGCATGACCTTGTTGCGAATATCCGCGTTACCTGATTCGATGGCGATGCAAACGGCGTGGCAGCCGGACTTTTTAAGGGTTTTGGCATAGGCGTCATCGACCATATTCGGCCGTACCAGGGCGACATACGGAAGACCGATTTCGCGTGGGTAGACCTCGGCGAATTCTTCCAACCAATCCCTTTTGATACCGAAGACATCATCGTGGAATTTCAAAAACTTGGAAGGATACTTTGCGATAGTGGTTTTGATTTCGCGCATCAAGTAGTCAACGGATTTGACGCGGACGATATCCCCCTTGCCCTTGTACATTTCATTGAAGGCATGGTTGAAGCAATAGGTGCATTTGTAGGGGCAGCCGCGGCTGGCAAAAAAGCCCCGGATCGGGAGGTTGCGCAGCCCGTAGCCGGCCTCATAAAGCAACGGCTTGTCCGGGGGCGGCAGGGGATCCAGGTCATCGATCAGTCTGGTAATGCCGTTCTTTTT
>JACNJX010000071.1 GCA_014382345.1 Alphaproteobacteria bacterium | reverse complement strand
TTATTCGACGGTGACGCTTTTCGCCAGATTGCGGGGCTGGTCCACGTCGGTGCCTTTCAGCACGGCGGTATGATAGGCCAGCAGTTGCACCGGAATAGTATAGAGGATCGGGGCGACGAAGGGATCAACGGCGGGAAGGGCGACGGCGTCGGCGGTCTGGCCGGAGAAGCGTTTGGTCCCCGTCTCGTCGGAGAAAAAGATCACCCGTCCGCCCCTGGCCATGACCTCGGCCATGTTGGACGCGGTTTTCTCGAACAAATCGTCCATCGGCGCGATAACGATCACCGGCACCCCGTCGTCGATCAACGCGATCGGGCCGTGTTTCATTTCCCCCGCCGCGTAGCCTTCGGCGTGAATGTAGGAAATTTCCTTCAGCTTCAGCGCCCCCTCCAGGGCCACCGGGTAGCTGGTGCCGCGCCCGAGATACAACACGTCGCGGGCATCCTTGATTTCCGCGGCGATGCCTTTCAGCCGTTCGTCGTGGTTGAGCACATCGGCGGCGCGGGCGGGCACTTCGGTCAGGGCGACGACCAGGCGGGCTTCCGTTTTGGCGTCGATGGCGTCCCGGCCCCGCGCCACGGCCAGCGTCAGGCAGGCCAGCACCGTCATCTGCGTGGTCAGCGCCTTGGTCGAGGCGACGCCGACTTCCGGCCCGGCGTTGGTGTGCAACACGGCGTCGGATTCCCGGGCGATGGTGCTTTCCGGAACGTTGACGATGGAAAGAATTTTTTGCCCCTGTTGGCGGGCGTAGCGCAGCGCCGCCAGGGTGTCCGCCGTTTCTCCCGATTGCGAGACGAACACCGCCACGCCGCCGTCCGGCATGGCGGCATTGCGATAGCGGAATTCGGACGCGATATCGACCTCCACCGGCACCCGGGCGATGGTCTCAAGCCAGTATTTGGCCAGCAGGCAGGCGTAAAAGGACGAGCCGCAGGCGATCAGGGTGAATTTCGCCGCCTTCGTCACATCGAAGGAAAAGTCCGGCAGGGTCACCGTTCCGGCGGCCGGATTGATGAAGGAGTGCAGCGTGTCGCCGATGACCTGCGGCTGTTCGTAGATTTCCTTGAGCATGTAATGCGCATATCCGCCCTTGCCGATGGCTTCGGCGTTGACGGCGGACTCGCGCACGGGGCGCAGGGCTTCGTCGCCGGCGCGGTCGTAGACGGTAACGCCGCCCGGCGTCATCACCGCCATGTCGCCGTCTTCGAGATAGAGGATCTGATTGGTCAGCGCCGCCAGCGCGATGGCGTCGGAGCCGAGATACATTTCACCCGAGCGCTCGTCCCGGCCGATGCCGATGGCCAGCGGGCTGCCCTGGCGCGCCGCGATCATCAGGTCTTCGTTCCCGGCGAAAATGATGCCGAGCGCGAAGGCCCCGTCCAGCCGCCCCAGAACGGCGGCGACGGCGTCTTCCGGTCCGCGCCCCTGTTCCAGTGCCAGCGAAATCAGATGCACGACCACTTCCGTATCGGTGTCCGACGCCAGCCGGTGGCCGGCGGCTTCCAGTTCGTCGCGCAGGGACTGAAAATTCTCGATGATGCCGTTGTGGACGATGGCGACGCGGTCCGTGGCGTGCGGGTGGGCGTTTTTCTCGTTGGGCACGCCGTGCGTCGCCCAGCGCGTATGGCCGATGCCGGTGCGCCCGGAGACGGGCTCGTCCTTGAGGCGGGCTTCCAGGTTATCCAGCTTGCCTTCGGCGCGGCGGCGCTCGATGCCGCCGTTAACCAGTGTCGCGATACCGGCCGAATCGTAGCCCCGGTATTCCAGCCTTCTCAGCGCGTCCAGCAAAGGCCGGGCGGCGTCGCTTTTTCCGATGATGCCGATAATGCCGCACATGGGCTCTAGTCTTTGCCCTTGGTTTTGTCCTGGGCCGTTTTCTTGCGATTGCGCACTTCTTTTTGCGCCGGGCGGGTCAGCGCCAGGCTGTCCGGGCTGACGTCCTTGGTGATGACGCTGCCGGCCCCGATGACCGCGCCGTCGCCGACCGTGACCGGGGCGACCAGGGCGGTGTTGGAGCCGATGAACGCGCCGTCTCCGATGTCGGTGCGGTGCTTGGCCTCACCGTCGTAGTTGCACGTGATGGTGCCGGCGCCGATGTTGGCCGCAGCTCCGACGCGGGCGTCGCCGATATAGCTCAGGTGGTTTGCTTTGGCGCCGGTCTCCAGCGTCGCGTTCTTGATCTCGACGAAGTTGCCGACGTGGACGTCTTCACCGATCTCGGCGCCGGGGCGCAATCGGGCAAATGGGCCGATTTTCGCCCCTTCTGCGATCGCCGCCCCCTCGATATGGCAGAAAGCACGGATGTCGACATTGTCGCCGACGCTGACGCCGGGACCGAAAACGACGTTGGGGCCGATGCTGACATCCTGGCCGATACTCGTATCGAAGCTGAACCTGACGCTGTCGGGGTCGCTCAGCGTCGCCCCGCCCCGCATGGCGGCGAGCCTGAGCCGGTTCTGCACATAAGCTTCGGCGCAGGCCAGATCGGCGCGGTCGTCGATGCCCAAAAGCTCGTCCTCGTCTCCTTCGACGACGGCACAGCCAAGCCCGTCGCCCCCGGCAAGCGCCACGATATCGGTCAGGTAGTACTCGCCCTTGGCGTTGGCGCTGTCGACGCGTTCCAGAAGGCTCCAGAGATGCTGGCCGTCGATCAGCATGACGCCGGAATTACAAAGCGTGATCTCCAACTGCTCCGGCGTCGCGTCGTTGGCCTCGACGATGGCGGTTAGCGATCCGTCGTCTGTCGTTACCAGACGCCCGTAAGCGCCAGGCTCCCAGGCGTCGAAACCAAGGACGACGATGGAGGGCTCGGGGGCCGCATGGCGGGCCTCGATCATCCGGGTAATGGTGTCCGGGCTAATCAGCGGGTCTGCGCCGAACAGCACCAGCACGTCGCCGGAAAAGTCCTTATCGCCGTCTTTCAGGGCATCCCTGGCCGCCAGAACCGCGTGCCCGGTACCCAGTTGTTGCGTCTGCACCACCGTCGGGTGGGGGCTGGCGGCGACGGCGACGGCGTCCATGGCCTCGCCGATAACGACGGCGGTCTTGGCGAAATTCAGCTCCGACAGGCTGTCCAACAGGTGCGCCAGCATCGGCCGTCCGGCCAGCGGGTGCAGGACTTTCGGCAAGTCGGAACGCATCCGCGTGCCCTTGCCCGCGGCGAGGATGATGGCGGCGGTTTTGCTGTCGGTCATGGTGTGCTGAACATCCGAAATGCCGGTTCTCTCTTAATGCGCCGGGACTGTGCCACAAGGCGCGATTCCCGCCAAGTCAAAGATTGTTACGGATTTTTGCAGATGCCCCCATTTGTCGGAACAGAGAGGCCGGAGCGCCGCTTGACACTGCGCCTCAGCCCGCCTTATATGAGCGCGTTTCCGGCCCGGACGATCGTTGGGTGTTTCGGGGTTCGGAGACAAAGGGCGCGTAGCTCAGCGGGAGAGCACTCCCTTCACACGGGAGGGGTCACAGGTTCAATCCCTGTCGCGCCCACCATTTTCTCAAAACTTAAAGTTTCCCCAGGCAGGGATCGAGTCTTTGTCTTGGCGCTTGCGCGCCGGGCCCTGTCGAGCCCACCACTCCCTTCAAAGACTTAGGTGTTATTGAGGCGGGCCCATTTGAGTCCACTGTGCCTAAATTGCGCCCGAAGCCGTTATTCCCTTGAAAGGGTTTGCGCATAAGAATGCATGCATAATAAAAAAAATAGGGTTATCCTGATTATAGTTTATGCATCCCTAGCGTGTCATTTCATGTGGAACCAATAGGATAAGAGCAGCTAAATTATTCCCGCAATACTTTTTGCCCCCAACGGTCATCCAAATATGAATTATTCAATGATGCAAAATAACATTAGATAGACGATGTTTGATCTTATCACTCCTTTTTCTTACTGGGTTTTGACCATCCTTTGGTTGCTGATCCTGGTGCTTTGTCTGACCAAACTTCGGCAATCAAAGGTGATCGGCGGGACGGTTGCCGTGCTTTTAACCGTGCTTGCCATCGACGCTTTCCGAACCGTGTTTGAAAGCGCCTACTTCGGTCTTTATTTCAACTCGAAGTTTGGCCTGCTGCCGAGCGGTATCTTCGACGTATTGTCCCAGCCGGGTCTAATTGTCATTCCCAAATTGATCAATGTCTTCGCCGGTTGTGTTGTCCTCTTTTTATTGGTGTACCGTTGGATACCGCGCGAAGTCAGTGAGCGGGAAGAATGGGTCGAAAGATTGCGTGAAAGCGAAGAACGCTTCCAGGATATGACGTCCAACGTTCCCGGGATTGTCTATCAGTTCAAGATTGATGCACAGGGGAAGGCTTCTTTCCCCTATGTAAGCTCCACCATTAAGAAGATTCTCGGTCTAGATGCCGCCAGTATAATTGAGAACTCCGACGAGTGGTTCAACATCATTCATCCCGATGACATGCCCGGTTTGGATGAGTCCATAAAAGGATCCCACAAGACGCTCGAACCTTGGCAGTGGGAAGGAAGAATGATCCGGACTTCTGGGGAGGCCGGTTGGTTCAAAGGCTCGTCAATTCCACAAAAAATGCATGATGGTTCCGTTCTCTGGAACGGCCTTGTTATCGACATCACCAAGCAGAAGCTTGCTGAGGGAGCGCATTGGGAAAGCGAGGAACGATACCGTGCAATCGTGGAAAACCAGACTGAAATGATACGCAGATGTACGCCGGACGGCGTTCGAACCTTTGTCAATGATGCCTACTGCAAGAATTATGGCATTCTCCGCGATGAAATCATCGGCACGAAAACCGGCACGTACGTGATCCCGGAGGACCGCCCAGCTTGGCGCGAACACATCCAGAGCATCGCTGTTGACAACCCGACCCTTGGAACTGAAATCCGCGTCCGCAACGCCAATGGAGAGGTTCAATGGCACCACTGGATCGACACTGGTGTTTTCGACGAAACCGGAAACCTCATCAAAATCCAGGGCATCGGCCGGGACATCACCAAACGCAAGCAAGCGGAAGACGCACTTCTCAAAAGCGAGAATCGTTTCAAGGAAATCGCCGAAATGGCGTCCGACTGGTTCTGGGAAATGGATGAAAATCTATGCTTCACTTCTTTTTCGAACAGCCGCCAGAACCCTTCTGGCCTTTTATCCGAAGAATTATTAGGCAAAACCCGCTGGGACGCCCTGGGCATAGACCTCGACAAGGCCAAAAACATGCGCGACCACAAGGCGACCCTTGAAGCGCACAAACCGTTCCGGGATTTCCAGTTTGATTTCGTCGATGCTGATGGCAAGAAACACTATAGGAGTATCAGCGGCAATCCGATGTTCGATGAAGCAGGGACCTTCAGAGGATACCGCGGGATGGCTGCCAACATCACCAGACTCAAGCAGGCCGAGGAAGCGCGGGTTGAGATCGAGAACCGGTTCCGAACCATCGTCGATGGCGCGCCGGTGGCAATTACACTCAAGGACAAAAACGGCAACTTTCTGATCGGCAATAAAACCCTCGGGGCTTGGACTAAAACCGATCCATCGAAGATAGCCGATAATACACTCTACGATTTCTATCCAAAGGAAGACGCTGACAAGATTGTTGAACGCGACCGCCTTGCCATGGAAACGGGTGAGGAGTCAGTCGCCGAGGTGACCAGAACCTTCGCCGATGGCGTCACGCGCACCATTTTGAGCCACAAGTGCCCCGTCCTTTCCGCCAACGGAGAGGTCATCGCCCTGGCAACCATCCTTGCCGACATCACCGCGCTCAAGAAGGCGGAACAAAAAATCCTTGAGGACAGCGAAACCAAATTCCGCGAAAGCATCGAAAGCATTCCCAACGGGGTGGCGGTTCTGGACAAGAGCGACCGGTTCGTGCTCTGCAACAGCGCCTACCGGAAACACCTGGAGAAGATCGAACACCTGTTGATCCCCGGAACGCCTTTCGAGGAGATCGTCCGCGGTATCGCCAATGCCGGGATCGTTTCGGATGCACGGAAGGATGCGGAGGCCTATGTCCAAAGGCGCATGGCCATACACCGCAGCCGACAGCCGTTTATTCAGCATATTCCCGCAACGGACCGTTGGGTCATTGTCCATGATTATGACACGTCCGACGGCGGCATCTATCACGTGCGCACGGACATCACCGATCAGAAAATGGCTGAAGAAGCGTTGCGTAAAAGCGAAGAGCGGTTCAAGGACTTCGCCGAGACGGGCTCCGACCGGTTCTGGGAAATGGATGAAAAATTTCGGTTCACAGTCAATATTGACTCCCAAAGTAGTAAATACCCTATCGAAACAGAGCGTTTCATCGGGTGCACCCGTTGGGAGGCCGCCGGAGCGGACCCGAAAAGGGAAGAAAAATGGCAACGCCACTACGAAGACCACCTGGCCCACCGCCCCTACCGTGGTTTTGAGTTCACCATTACCAGTGATGACGGCAAAATCCTTACCCTGAGCGTCAGCGGCTCGCCCACCTTCGATAATACCGGAACCTTCAAGGGCTACCGTGGTACCTCAATAGACATTACCAAGCTCAGGCAAGCAGAGCAGCAGGCCCGTAAACATGAGGAGGAACTTTCGAATGCCCGCCGCCTAAACACCCTTGGCGCAATGGGTGCGGCCATAGCGCATGAATTGAACCAACCCCTTGCAGTGATTTCTTCCTATGCGCAGGGGGTGGCGGCAAAGCTCCGCACGGGCACTGTATCGCCCGACGACTTGTTGGAGCCAATTGAGAGCCTTGTCGATCAGGCTAACAGGGCGTCAGAGATCATAACTGGCATCAGATCACTCGTCGGCAATCAGAAAGTCAAAAAAACAGCCGTTGACCTCAATGCAACGATCAAAGAGGCGATTGCCATTTTAAATACCGAACATCAGGAATACGGCATCGATGTCATGTTGGAGCTGGACAATGGAATGCCGCGGGTTCTGGCGGATAAGGTTCAGATTCAGCAACTAATCATGAACCTCGCCCGAAATTCCATGGAAGCGATGTCAAAGAATTCCATCGCGCCATCAAGGCTTACCATTCAGTCAGCGA
>JACNJX010000062.1 GCA_014382345.1 Alphaproteobacteria bacterium | reverse complement strand
GCCCACGCCCCGCCCGACGGCAGGCACCCACACGGCGCACCCTGGCCAGGGTCCTGTACAACGGTTTCGCCCCGGGCGTGCTTTAGCGCTGGGCAAGGGCGGACCCTAGCGCGAAACGCACCTGCCGGCGGGGACGGGGGGGGGGGGTCCTTGAGCGCCATTTTTTTTGCCATCGTCGTGATTGCCTTCGGGGTGGCGGCGTTCCGGCAAATTACCTGGGTGCCGTCAGGGACGGCGCCGGAACTGTCTGCCGCAGCGGCGGGACCGATGCAGGAATTGGCCACGGCGATGATCGACGCAGCTACGGGGTCGGTGACGCTGGCGCTCGGGCTGGTCGGTGTCATGGCCCTGTTCCTGGGCCTGATGAAGGTGGCGGAAGAAGGCGGACTTTTGTTGATTATCGCACGCATGGTGCGGCCCCTGATGGTGCGGCTGTTTCCCGACGTTCCGCCCGATCACCCGGCCATGGGGGCGATGATCCTGAACATGGCGGCCAATGCCCTGGGGCTCGGCAATGCCGCGACGCCGTTCGGCATCCGCGCCATGCAGCAACTGGACAGCCTCAACCGGACCAAGGGCACGGCGTCAAACGCCATGGTGTTGTTTCTGGCCATCAACACGTCGAGCGTGACACTGCTGCCGACCGGCGTGATCGCGCTGCGCGCCGCCGCAGGCTCCAACGATCCCGCCGGCATCCTGCCGACGACCCTGTTTGCGACCATTTGTTCGACCACGGTAGCGATCATTCTGGCCAAGCTGTGTCAGCGCTATTGGCCGGTTGCGGCCGCGGCGCCGGTAGAGACCGCCGCCCCGATGATCGCACATCCCGCCGAGCATGATTCTCCCGATGCCCCAGAGACTCCCGTGGAGACGGAAACCGATGTGGAAGGGTATCCGGGCTGGGTCTCGGCCCTGGTGCTGGTGGGCATCGTCGCCATCATTCCCTTGACGGTTTTTTATGGCCGCGCCATATCGCCGTGGATCGTGCCCGGCCTGATGGTGGGCCTGCTGGGCTTCGGCGTTCTCAGGCGGATCAACATATACGAAGCCTTCGTCGAAGGTGCCAAGGACGGTTTTCAGGTGGCGCTTCGAATCATTCCCTATCTGGTGGCGATTCTGGTAGCTGTCGGCATGTTCCGGGCGTCGGGCGCCATGGACCTGTTGATCCGGCCTTTGGGCGCCATGACGGAGTTGGTCGGACTTCCGGCCGAAGCCCTGCCCATGGCCTTGTTGCGTCCGCTCAGCGGTTCCGGGGCGTATGGGATTCTGGCCTCCATCATTCAGGACCCGGCTATCGGGCCGGACAGCTATGTCGGTTATCTGGTGTCGACCTTCCAGGGTTCGACGGAAACCACGTTCTATGTGCTGGCGGTCTATTTCGGAGCCGTCGGCATCCGCCGCATCCGCCATGCCCTCATCGCCGCCCTTGGTGCCGACATTGCCGGAATCGCGGCGGCGGTGTTTATCGTTGCCTGGCTGTACGGGTCTTAAGGTGTGACAAGAAGGATAGCCAGTTCCAGAGGCTCCGCCTCTCCCGCCCGTGGCATTACCTTTTCGCTTCTTGGCGGGGTGTTGCTGACGGCCAACGATGCCGTGCTGAAATGGCTGACCGGCGAATATCCGGTCGGTCAGTTGCTGTTCTTTCGCGGCCTGTTCGTGTTGATGGCGATTTCGGTTATCGTCTGGCGGTCCGGCGGGTTTGAAGTCATCCGCTTCAACAGTTTGTGGGGGCAGGCTCAACGCGCTGGGTTCGCCTTCACCAGCGGGTTTCTGTTCATTACCGGGATTTCCTTTTTGCCGCTGGCGGACGCCATCGCCATTACCTTCGCCGGTCCCTTGTTCATTACGGCCCTGGCGGGGCCGATGTTGGGCGAAGCCGTGGGCTGGCGGCGCTGGGCCGCGGTTTTCATCGGGTTCATCGGTGTTCTGGTGATGGTCCGGCCCAGCACCGAGGCTCTCCAGTTGGCGGCCTTGTTGCCATTGGGGGCCAGCCTGGCAGGCGCCTTGCGGGACATTACCACGCGCCGGATTTCGGCCCACGAGACGTCGATGTCCATATTGTTGTTCTCGACCGTCGCGGTGATCGTGTTCGGCTTAGGCACCCTGCCGTTCGGCTGGTCACCGGTGACCTTGCCGGACTTGAGCCTGATGGCCTTGAGCGGCCTGTTTGTCGGCGGCGCGCATTACTTTTTGATTGAGCGGTTCCGTTGGGCCGAGGCGGCGTTGCTGGCGCCCTTTAAGTACGCCAACATGATCTGGGCGGTGATCTTCGGCTTTGTCATTTTTGGCGATCTGCCCGATAGCTGGACCCTGTCGGGCGCTGCTTTCGTCGTCGTTTGCGGGCTGTATATCGCGCATCGCGAATCCTTGGCGGCGAAGGGGCGGGGGTAAAGCTTTTCCGGTTCACTTACGTTCACCCGAAACACTCCGCCCCTTAATTTCTTTACAAGCAAATTCGTCGTCACGGATAACCTCATCCGCTCGGGATATGCTTTAGGGTCTTATCCGGTCGCTTTGGAAATGTTTCGGGTCACCGTTCTGTCGGCCGGGAAGGTGGCGGTCACGGTCGTGCCTTCGCCGAGCTGGCTGGCGATGTGAAGGGTTCCCCCATGCAATTCCAGCAACGATTTTGCCAGCGGCAATCCCAGTCCGGTACCTTCGAAGGGGCGGGAATAGATATCGGCGACCTGTCCGAAGGGTTCCAGAACGATGGCGATGTTTTCCTGTTTGATACCAATGCCGGTGTCCGCAACGGAAATGGACACTCCTTCAAGTTCGTTCAAAGATATTTCAAGCGTAATGGTTCCACCCGGCTCGGTGAACTTGACGGCGTTGGAAACAAGGTTGATGACGATCTGGCGGATGTGGCGCGGGTTGGCGCGCAACTGGACTTCGTGGGTCGGGAAAACGCGCGACAGGGTGATGCCATCGTTTTCCGCCCGCTCGCCCAGCATGGTAATCGCCGATTCGACCAGAGCCGGCAGGTCCACGGTTTCTTCGGTCAGGCTCATTTCACCGGCTTCGATCTTGGAAATATCGAGAATGTCGTTGATGACTTCGAGAAGGTGCGCGCCCGATGCATTGATGTCGCCTGCGTACTCCTGGTATTTGGGGGCCCCAAGGGGGCCAAACATCTGGGACTTCAGGGTTTCGGAGAACCCGATAATGGAGTTGAGCGGCGTCCTCAGTTCGTGGCTCATGTTGGCCAGGAAGACGGATTTTGCCTGATTGGCCTCTTCGGCATTGATCAGGGCCATTCTGAGGTTTTCTTCCACCCGCACACGGTGGGTGACGTCCGTGTATGTGGTGACGAAACCTCCGCCATCCATGGGGTTGCCGCGGATTTCAATAACCGTCCCATCCGGCCGGCTGCGTTCGAAGACATGGGGCTCGAACCGACTGGCCAGTTCGAGCCGTTCGCGGACCTGGGTCTCGACATCGCCAGGGCCGTATTCGCCCCGCTCGGCGTTAAACCGGAAGGCCTTTTCCAGCGGAAAACCTTTGGCGAAAACATCCGGCGGAAATTCCAGCAGTTCGAGAAACTTGTTGTTGAAGGCAAGGACATTCAAGTCGGCGTCGATCATGGAAATGCCTTGGTCCATGCTTTCTAGGGTTATTTCGAGCGTCCTGGATTTTTCCGCCAGTTCCTGCTCCGCCTGTTTGTGTTGGGTGATGTCCGTGAAAATGGCGACGGTGCCTCCGTCTTCCGTCTTGCGTTCGGAAATCTGCATCCAGCGTCCATCGGACTGCTCTTGTTCAAGGATGCCCGTTGGGTTGCGGAAATGGGCCAGCCGTTCGGCGATCCATTCTTCTTCGTGGCCCTCGGCTTCCGTGACATAGCTGTTTAGGATGTTATGGCGGATGATGTCTTCGAATAAGGCGCCGGGCCGGATGACCTCGTCGGACTTCTCGTTATTCAGGTAACGGCTGTTGGCCAGCACCAAACGTTCGTCGAAATCGAAAAATGCGAAGCCGTCGGAAATGGTTTCGATGGCGTCTTGTAGATGCTTCTCGGCCCGCTTTCGGGTGGAAATATCCGTGGACAGCGTCGCCGTAGAACCATCGGGCATGCGTTGTTCGTGGATTTGCAGCCAGACTCCGTCCTGGCGCTGAATTTCGAACGGGCCGGTAGGGGTGCGGTGGCGCTCGAGACGCTCCTGGACCCACTCCTCTTCACGCCCAGCGACATCGGGGGCAAGCCCCATTTTAACGACGGCGCGGAGGTGGTCTTCGAACAGGGTTCCTGGCTCATTGGCATGCGGAATGGCCTTGTTGAGCTTCCTGTATTGTTCATTACAAAGGATCAGCCTGTCGTCGGGGCCAAACAGGGCGAAGTTTTCCGACAGGCCCTCGATGACGGCGACGAGGCGCAGCGCATCTTCTTCCAACTTGCGGTGTTGGGTGACGTCCTGGATGGTGCCGCTGATACGCTCCGGTTGTCCGGATTTGTCCAGCCGCCAGGTGCCGCGGGCATGGATGGTTCTAGGCGAACCGTCCGGGCGGGTGATGCGGAAATCGACGGCAAAGGGTTCTTGGGCGGCGAGACATTTATCGAAGGCTGTTTGGACTTTTTGGCGGTCTTCCTTGTGGACGCTTTCCAGAAAGACCTCCAGTCTCGGAGGGACGGCCGTGGGTTCCAGGCCGAATATCTTGTAGGTTTCTTCCGACCACCACCCGTCCCCGGTAGCGATATCGCGTTCCCAGTTGCCCAGCCGGGCGACCCGCTGGGCTTCGGTCAGGCGGGAAACGGTTTGTTCCAGGTTTTCCACCAACGGGGAAGAAATCCGCTGGAATAAGGCCGTGCCTAGAAGGAGGACCAGCAGGGCGCCTATCCCGCTGACGATTGCGGCGCGCAGGAAAGGCGCGCGAAGCTCGGATAAGTCCATTTTTGCAACAAGGCCTATGCCTAAGGGTGGGATCGCCTCATAGGCGGCCAGCACCTTCCGGTCGCTAAAATCAAGGCCGACATGGGCGCCGGATTCACCAGCCAAGGCCCGGCGCATGTGTCCGGCCCGGGCGGAATCGAACGGCACGGGGGAAGGCACCCCCTGGGCGGAGCCATTGCCATGGCGCAAGAGAAAGACGATATTCCCGCCCTGCCTCTGGCCGATGATATAATTACCGGTTTTGGCAAAACTCTTGATTTCACTCAGAGTGTCGGAAAAGCGGTTGATGCTAGAGTCCAAAACCCGCTCCACCGGAAGGCCCGTGGCGGCGACGTGGTCGGCGATCGTCAACAGGACCCGTACCTGGGTTTGTACCATATGGGCTAAATGATGGCGTTGCTCCGTAAAGGCGGCCCGGTAGAGAAGCCATATGGACAACACGGCAACGACCAAGGCGACACCCGCCATGATCCCCAAAAGCGCCAATAATCGCTTCCGGTCGCTCAAAATTTGTCCTTTCGGCAGTTAAGCAGTTAAGGCGACATCTCGTCAGCCTGAAGCCCCAGATACAGGGTGATTTATTCTGAATTTTTCATCACGGCATTGCTTCGGAAATAGCCTTTATAATAGAAGCTGTTTTGACAATTTATATGTCCGGACAATGTCAGTATATGTCCGTTTGTCCATGGGGTGTGAAAGTCGCTGAAAGGGAGTATCCATTGACCATCCATGGACATATTCAAGGTGTTGAATTCACTTAAAAATTTCTTTTGGCAGGGCTTTCTGCAGGGTTTCCCGGGCGCGCACCGCTTTTTCGTCGCCCAGATTGGCCGAACGGTCGATCCACATAAAGGCCTGTAAGTCGTCTTTCTTGACGCCCTTGCCCTCGAAATACATGAATCCGAGATTGTATTGCGCTACGGGGTGATCCTGGTCTCCGGCCCTTTCGAACCACTTCGCGGCCTCGCTGAAATCCTCCGGTACGCCTTGGCCCAGATAACTCATGATGCCCAGATTGTATTGCGCCCCGGCGTGGCCCTTCTTGGCGGCCTGTTTGAACCATTGGGCGGCCTTTTTGAAATCCTTATCGACGCCAATGCCCTTGTAAAACAGCAGGCCGCGTTTGTGGTCCCGGTCGGCGGTCGGATCAGGGGCTTTTTTGGACTTGGGTGTCCCGGTGGCTTTCCCGGTGACTTTTCGCGTGGGGGTTTTGGCCGTCGTGCGCACTGGTTTTTTTGCTATCACCGGCGGGGATGTCTTCTCTGCCGTTAAAGCCGGCTTCGGCGAAGCGGGAGAAGCAGGCGAAACAGATGGAGCGGATGGGGTCTCGTTTTGTGACCTTTGCGGCTCTTCCGTTTTCGGCGGCAGGGGCGGCGGTTCGGACAAAGGCGAACCGGAAGGCGTCAGCGCCCCGGGTGGGGTTTGTTGCCGGGGTTTGCTCATGGATCCGGGCGGAAGGTCGATCACCACCCGGGTCACCGGCTTCCCGGAAGAGTCGCTGCCGAACAGGGTCAGGAACAGGGAATCCAGGCCGGAAAAGGCATCGCCCGCATAATTGGCGAGCGTTCCGGCCATGGCCCGTTTACTGGCGATTATCTCGTCCGTGTTTTCCTGGATTCCTGGGATGCCCTGCAGCAGATCCGAGAGGATTTCGTCGTCGACCAGGAGGGCCGCAGCAGGAATCGTCACCAAGAAGACGACGATCAGTCCGGCGAGAATTTTTACGGCCCGTTTTCCCATGACGGCAGGTGTTCCTGTTCCCTTGGCCTAATTCCTTGGGTTATCCCTTTGCCTTGTCAAATGCCGCCTGGCGCAGGCCCGATAGGGTCGCCATCGGAGAAACCGCATCCGGGTCGATGCGGATTTCTATGACGGCGGGCTTGCCGGCCTGCCGGGCGGCTTCGAAGGCGGGGGCGAAGTCTTCGGTTTTTTCGACAATGGCGCCGAAACCGCCGAAGGATTCTGCGTAGGCCGCGAAATCGGGGTTAACCAGTTCAGTCCCCGATATGCGGCCCGGATAATCCCGCTCCTGATGCATGCGGATGGTTCCGTACATGCTGTTGTTGCCGACCAGGATGATAATGTTGGCGCCATGTTGAACGGCGGTGCCGAATTCCTGTCCGGTCATCAGGAAGTCGCCGTCGCCGGTAAAGGCGACCACGGTGCGGTCCGGGTAGGTCAGTTTCGCAGCGACCGCCGCCGGCAGGCCGAAGCCCATGGTGCCGCTGGTCGGCGCCAAAATCGTGCCATAGCCTCGATAGCGGTAAAAACGGTTGGCCCAGGACGAAAAGTTGCCGGCGCCGTTACAGACAATGGTGTCGGGCTCCAGATTTTCGTTGAGCCAGTCCATGATCGGAGCCATCTGGACGTCGCCCGGAATTTCCGGCGGACGGGTCCAGGTCAGATAGTCATCCCGTGCCGTTTTTGTCCACGCGCTCCAGCTCGCTTTCACCGGCGTCATACTTTTTAGCGCGGCCGCGAAGTTTTTGAGCCCCGCGTTGATGGCCAAATCCGGCTGATACACCCAACCCAGTTCCTCCGCTCCCTGGTGAACATGAACCATGGTTTGTTTGGGTTTCGGAATATCGATCAGGGTGTAGCCGCCGGTCGACATCTCACCAAGCCGGGTGCCGATAACAACCAGGAGATCGGCATCCCGGACGCGAGCCTGAAGTTTCGGATTCTGGCCGACGCCGAGATCGCCGCAATAACTGGGATGCGTGTTGTCGAGGCGGTCCTGGCAGCGGAACGTTACGCAGGTAGGAATTTCATTGGCCTCGGCGAAGGCCTGAAAGTCCTGGCAGGCCTGATCGTTCCAGCCGCCGCCACCAAGGATGGCAAGCGGGCGTTCGGCCTTTTCCAGAAGGCCGCGCAGGCGTTCCATGTCCGCCTCGCCGGGGTGGGCCTGAACCTCGACAGCCGGGGACAGTTCGACGGGAGCCGTGCGTGCGCGCAGCATGTCTTCGGGCAGGGCCAGAACCACCGGGCCGGGGCGTCCGGCTTGCGCGCGGTGGAAGGCGTGGCTGACATATTCGGCGACGCGGGTTTCATCGTCGATCTGTCCGACCCATTTGGACAATGGTCCGAACATGCGCCGGTAGTCGACTTCTTGAAAAGCTTCGCGTTCCGTATGATCGCGGGCGATCTGCCCGATCAATAGAATCAGCGGCGTTGAATCCTGCATCGCGATGTGGATGCCGCCCGACGCGTTGGTGGCGCCGGGACCACGGGTGACGAAACAGATGCCGGGGCGGCCGGTCAGGCGGGCGTGGGCATCGGCCATCATGGCCGCGCCGCTTTCCTGGCGGCAGACGACAAGCTGGATTTCCGGCACGTCGTGAAAGGCGTCCAGGGCCGCCAGGTAGCTTTCGCCGGGGACACAAAAGACCTTGTCGACGCCGTTGACGCGCAGGCTCTCGACAAGGATTTCCCCGCCGGTTTTCAGGTTGTCTTTTACCCCGTTATCTTTTGGTGACATCTATCGTGTTTCCTCGTGTTCGGCTTGTAATCGTTTTTGGTAGCGATACAGATTATGGGCCGGTTATTGGTCTGTTGTTCGATGGTCAGAGACGATAACCCATTCCGGCGGGCCGGGCACCTGTCTCTTTGACATATACCCAAAAAACCCTGGGTCGGCTGTTGGAAACCTTTAAAAGGTAAAAAAACATCCGAATTAAGCTTGGAATTCCGCCACAAATTAAAAAATTTTCTCAAGTGTGATCGCCATCACATCGGATTTGATGAAAATTTTAGATATTAGATGCAGATATTCACTTCACTCTCTCCTTCGCCGGACCAACATACGGGTCCGGCGTTTTTTTTGCCCGGCCTTTGGGCGGCGTTCCGGTGACTCGAATGCCCCCTGCGTGCTATAATAACGGCAGGGAGAAGAGGTCATGCCGGCTGTTATGAATGCACCGGCGCCCGGCACCGAGGGGGCGGCTGTTCCCTTTGCCCCATCTGTCCTTGATCAGCCTATTCTTGATCCCGGGCGCATCGAAGACCGTATTAAGAAATCGCTGCTCCGCAAAGTCCGCAAACTGGTGGATGACTTTCCGGATCAGGCCTTGGCCGTCATCCGCGCCTGGATGTCGGAGGGCCGCTAATCCTCCTGTAAGTTTCCGGATTTCGTTTTGCCAAGATGATGTTGCCCGTCTTCCAAAGGCGCGCTACGGTCCGGTCCATGAATGAACAAAAACACACAGCGGACCGCCTTGGGCCGCTATCGCGTTTTACCGTACTCGACCTGACCCGCGTCCGTTCCGGGCCGACGGCGGTACGCCAATTCGCCGACTGGGGCGCCAACGTCATCAAGGTCGAAGCGCCGGAGAATCTCGATGCCTCCAAAGGCATGGGCGGCGTCCGGGACGGGCCGGACTATCAGAACATCCACCGCAACAAACGCGGCATCACGTTGAACATGAAAGACCCGGACGGGGTCGCCGTGTTCAAACGGCTGGTGGAGAAGGCCGACGTGGTGGTGGAAAACTTCCGTCCCGGCGTGCTCGATCGGCTCGGCATCGATTATGAAAGCCTGAAGGCGGTCAATCCGGCCATCGTGCTGACCAGCATTTCCGGCTTCGGGCAGGACGGCCCGTACGCCACCCGCCCCGGTTTCGATCAGATCGCCCAGGGCATGGGCGGGCTGATGTCGATCACCGGGTTGCCGGGGCAGGGCCCGGTGCGTGCCGGGATTCCCGTCGCCGACCTGACCGCCGGGATGTATGCGGCGCTGGGCACCATGGCGGCGCTGCTGGAGCGCGAGCAGTCGGGCGAGGGACAATGGGTGCAGACGTCCCTGCTGTCGGCGATGATTTCCATGCTGGATTTCCAGGCCGCGCGCTGGCTGATGAAGGGCGAGGTCGCGCCGCAGGCCGGCAACAACCATCCGACATCCATTCCGACCGGCGTGTTCAAGACCACCGACGGGCACATCAACATCGCCGCCACCGGCGATGCCATATGGGTGCGCCTGTGCAAGGTTCTGGGTATGCCGGAATTGGCCGAGAGGGAAGATTTCTCGACCGGTCCGAAGCGGTCCGAAAACCGCGACGCGGTCAACGCCGAGATCGAAAAGCGCACGGTGAAAGAAACCAGTGCCGATCTGATCGAGAAATTGAATGAGGCCGGCATTCCATGCGGGCCGATCTATTCCATAGACCAGGTGTTCAGCGATCCCCAGGTCAAGCACATCAAGATGGAACACCCCGTGGAGCACGCTGAGCTGGGCGCCTTCAATGTCGTCGGTCAAGCGGTGCGCATGAGCCGTTACGAGCCTCGCACCGGCATGCCAACTCCGGACCGCGGCCAGCACACGGACGAAATTCTGGGCGAATTCGATTTCACGGCAGACGAAATCGCCGAGCTCCGCAAACGGGACGTGTTGTGACCAAGCCGGAAGACCTTCCGTATTTCATAGAAGGCCGGGAATTGATTGCCGAAACCCCGGATCTGCGCGTTCAAATTCTGACGCTTGAACCGGGAGAGGAAATACCCTGGCATTTTCACACCGAGGTTACGGATACTTTCATCTGTCTGGACGGCCCGATGACGGTGGAAACAAAGGCGGCTTCGGGAACAAAGGACTTGCAGCCCGATGACACATATACTGTAACCCCCGACAAGGCGCATCGCGTGACCGGAAAGGACGGCAGGCGGTGCCGGTTTGTCTGTGTGCAGGGAATTGGCGAACACGATTTCATCCCAACCGAAGGCCTATAATCCCCCATGAATGCTGAAAATTCAGAGACCTTGCCCGATCTGACTGACGCCGGAAAATTCCGTCATTGGGTTCCGGTCAGCCTGCGGTTTTCCGATCAGGACAGCTTGGGCCACATCAACAATGTCGCCTATGCAGCCTATGTGGAACAATCGCGCGTCGCCCTGATCGACAAGCTGCTGCGTAATCGGGGCACGGATATTGACTATATCCTCGCCAACGTGCACATCGATTACCGTAGCGAAATGCATTTTCCCGGAAGCGTGGATGTCGGCGGGCGATTGCTCAAAATCGGCAGCAAATCCATCACCACCGGTTACGGCCTGTTCAAGGACGGCGTCAACGTTGCCACGGCGACCAGCGTTAATGTCTTTTTCGACCCCGCGACCCGCAAGACCCTGGCTATCCCCGATGGTCTCCGCCGCGTTCTGGAAGAAGAGTTGGCTCAGGGGTAAATTCGAGGAGTCCCCAGACTCTAGACAGTTTCCCCGGCGGCGGCCTGCCGCAGGCCATCGACCAGAGCGGCGATCCGGTCAAAGTGCGCCGACGCATCCCCTCCCGCCTTTTCGAGAGACTCACACAGCGTTTCCAGTTCACCCGCCGCGTCGCTGGTGGCGGGAAAGCCGAAGGTTCCGGCGGACCCGGTCAACTTGTGGGCCAGGCCCATAAGGTGGTTCAGCGCGTCTGCGTTGTCTTCCCCCGCCGTGCGAAGGCTGTCCAGGGCGGCGTCAACCTCGGCCAAGCGGTCTTCAAGGTTTGCCTTGAAGGCGTCCTGCAAGATCTTGATCTTGGCCAGAAGTTCTTCGTCTGCGCTGGTCATGACGTTTCCAGTGCTGTTTTAATTGTTGCTGTTTCAGCATGACATACAGTGAAACATACTGACATCCGAAACCATGATTTTTACGGTTAGTTTATTTCTGTAGACCCATTCGTTGTGGTCACCTACTCGTAATTTGTTCCAATAGGGGAAATCATGACCGATACTCTGTATGACCGTCTGGGCGGGGAAGCCGCCGTCGAAGCAGCTGTCGATATTTTTTACCGCAAGGTCCTGAGCGACCCATCCATCAGCGATTTTTTCGACACCACCGACATGGATGAGCAGCGCAACAAGCAAAAGGCCTTTTTGACGATGGCCTTTGGTGGGCCCAATGAGTATATCGGCAAGGACCTGCGCGAAGCCCATGCGCCCCTGGTCGAAAAGGGCCTGAATGATTCACATTTTGATGCCGTTGCGGGCCATCTTGATGCGACGCTCAGGGAATTGGGTGTGGCCGACGAGCTGATCGGGGAAGTCTTGGCTATTGCCGGCGGCACCCGCGACGACGTTCTGAACCGCTAATCGGAACCTTCCACACCGGCAAGGGCGTCCTCCGATGGCCGAAATTACCTACAAAGACGCGGCCCATGTCTGTGAAGACGGGGAAACCGTCCTTGATGCGCTATTGCGGGCCAATGCCGACATCCCCTATTCCTGCAAAAAGGGAACCTGTTTGTCTTGCATGGTTCAGATGACGGAGGGCGACGTTCCGCAGGATGCTCAAAAGAATATCCGGCCCTCTCTCGCCCAACAGGGATATTTCCTGGCCTGCATGTGCCGGCCCAGCGGGCCGTTGACCATCGCCCAAGCCGATGATGCGGTTATTTACGGCCGCGCTATTGTCACCGGCATCGACAAGATGACGCCTGACGTTTGCCGGGTGTGGCTCAGGCCCTCGACGCCCCTGTATTATCGGGCAGGGCAATTCGTCAATATTCGCCGTGACGATGGCATTGTGCGCTCCTATTCCCTGGCCAGCGTGCCGCGCCTTGACCGGGAACTGGAAATTCACGTCAAGCGCATGCCCCGGGGGGAGATGAGCAATTGGTTTTTTGACCAGGTCACGCCCGGCGACGGTCTGGACCTGCAAGGCCCTAACGGTGACTGCTTTTACGTTCCTGGGACACCGGACCAGAACTTGTTGCTGATCGGCACCGGCACTGGGCTGGCGCCGTTATTGGGGGTCGTTCGGGACGCCCTGGATGCTGGGCATACGGGCAACATTCACCTTTATCATGGCAGCCGGGAGGCGACAGGCATTTATCTTGCCGATGAAGTTCGGGCGCTGGCGGACACCCACGATAATTTTCATTTCGCGCCCTGCGTGTCGGGGAGCGCCGCCGCCGGTCCCTTCAGGGCCGGGCGCGCCGATGAGGCGGCCTTTGCCGACCATCCGGATTTGAAGGGCTGGTCCGTTTTCATTTGCGGCTACCCGGCAATGGTGAACGCGGCGCGCAAAACGGCGTTTATGGCCGGCGCCACCCTTCCCAACATTCATGCCGATCCGTTTGATTTCCGGGACCTCAGGCACGAGGCCCGCGATGAGGTCGAGGACAAGCCGGACCTCTGGTAAACAGTGTCGTGAATGGGGCGGCCGGGGATTTCAGCCCTGTGACCGTTGTTTGACCAGGGTCAAGATATTCACCCAGCATTCTATTGTATGGTATTCGTGTCAAAGTTCGTATCCGGGCAATTTTCGGGTGCGGGACAAGATGGTGTTGAGGGTCGCCCATGCCACACGCTTCCAATGTTATCGAACTGGTTACACTGGTTGTCGTGTTGTTGTTTGTCGCCGGCGCGGCCCGGGCCTTCACTAAATGGGTAAATTTGCCGTTTACCGTGGTTTTGGTTGTCCTCGGCATCGGTCTCCGGCAACTGGCGGAAGCAGGACCGGAGATATTCCGCCCCTTCGCCGAAAACGATATTTCTCCGGACGTCATCCTGTTCGTCTTTCTGCCGACGTTGATTTTTGAATCGGCCTTTAATCTCGATCCCCGCCTGCTCAAGCAAAACCTGTTGCCGGTCTTGACCCTGGCGGTTCCCGGGCTGGCCCTGTCGACGGGGATGATTGGGACCGTCGTTTGGTTGGCGACGCCCTTCAACTTTCCGGAGGCGTTGTTGCTGGGTTCCATCCTCAGCGCCACGGACCCGGTGGCGGTGATTGCGCTGTTCCGGAACCTGGGCGTGCCGATCCGGTTGAATATCCTGGTTGAGGGCGAAAGCCTGTTCAACGACGCCACCGCTATCGTCGCGTCGCGGATTCTCGTCGGCGTGGTTGCGGGGGGCTACGTCCTGACACCGGAAACGGCTTTTGGCAGCGCGGCGGACTTCCTGATTGTCTTCGTCGGCGGCGCCGTGGTCGGCTGGCTGGCGGCAATAGCGTTCGGATGGATTTTGGGCCGGGTTGAAAATGACCCCTATATCGAGGTGTCGCTGACCACGATCCTGGCCTATTTGTCGTTCTTGGTCGCCGAGCATTTCCTGCATGTCTCCGGCGTCATGGCGACAGTAGCCGCCGGCCTGACCATGGGTAGCTGGGGGCGGGCCAAGATATCAGGATCGGTGGCCGGTTTTATCGAGCATTTCTGGGAATACATGGCGTTTCTCGCCAATGCGCTGATTTTTTTGCTGGTTGGCCTGCGCGTGGACCTGGGCGCGCTTTATGAGTCCCTCGACATGCTGGCCTGGGTCATCGGCGCCATGTTGGTTTCCCGCGCCGTGGTTATTTTTACCCTGGTGCCCCTGGTCGGCCGGCTGCGCGGGTCGCTGCCGGTGGAACGCGCCTATCAGACGGTGATGTACTGGGGCGGGCTTCGTGGCGCCATCGCGCTCGCCATCGTGCTCAGTCTTCAGGATTTTGCGCACAGCGAAACCTTTGTCGCCCTGGTTATGGGGGCGGTGTTGTTCACCCTGCTGGTGCAGGGGCTGAGTATTGAAACCCTGGTCAAGCGGCTGGGGTTGGACAAACCCACTCTGGCCGAACAGGTGGGCCGCGCCGAGGGGTTGCTGTTGGCAAAACATCGCGCCCATGACCGGATATCCGACCTCCAGGAAGGCGGCCTGTTCTCCGCCCGCATCGCCGAAACACTCGAGTCCGAACTTGCTGCGGAAATGAAGGGACTGCGCTCGGAGGTGGAGGAACTGCGTCACCGGGAACTGGATTCGGAAGAGGAACGTGTGCTGATCTATTCCCGTGTCTTTGCCGCCGAGAAGGCAATTTACTATGAATTATTTACCAGCGGACACATTCCGGAACGTGTTTACCGGGATTTGTGTCATGCCATTGATCACGAGCAGGATGCCCTTCGTCACGGCCAGGCTTTGTCGCGGGATCCATTGCATTTTCGGGGGGACCGGCCGATCAGCGATGCGCTTTACAAGGCGTTCGATTCACTGCTTGGCTTTACCGGATTGCCGGAACGCGAACGCCTCTCCCATGTGTCGCGCGAATACGAGGAAGCCTGGGGGCGCTTTCAGGGCTGCACCCGTGTTCTGGATGATCTGGACAGGCTTGTGTTCGCGGAATCAGCCCAACCCGGTATCGTTGCCGAGGTTCGCAAGCGGTACAGAGGGTGGCTGAAGACGGCCGAAGATCATATCGACGCCATGGCCGAACAATTTCCCGAATTCGTCAATGCGGTGCAGGAACGTCTGGCGCGGCGGTTGCTGGTTCACGCCGAGGCGGAAATTGTCGAGGCCGAAGCCCGCGTCGGGTCCATCCCGGAAGGGGTTCGCGAAAAGGTGATCGAAAACCTGAACCGGGAAATTCGCCACCTCAAGGGCGAAGACATTTCCCAACTCCGCCTCGACCCCGGCGAATTGCTGCGGAAAGTGCCGTTTTTTCATGACATGCCCGAAGACGACTTCCATCACGTCGCGGCCCGCCTGGTCCAGCGTACCATCCCCGCCGGGAAGACCATTATCCGGCAGGGCGAACGCGGCGAAACCCTTTATCTGATCGCGCGCGGCGTCGTTCGGGTGTCACAAGACACCAACGGCGAAGAGCATGACCTCGCGACCCTGCTTGCCGGTGATTTTTTCGGCGAGATGGCGTTGCTGCGCCAGGAACCCCGCGTTGCCACCTGCCGCGCCGTCCTGCCGACGGCGGTCTATGCGCTAGTGCGCAAGGACTTCGATGAGGTCTGCCTGGTCTGCCCCGGCATTCAGGCGGCCCTGGAACAGACCGACCGGGAGCGCCGGAAGGAACTGGAGGAAATTACCTCGGGAGAGAATAGTAACGGTTAATGCAGCCGGGGGGCCTTGTGGAAGTCCTCGCGCCGCGCCGAGGGGATGACGATTTCCCGGACGCCGCGGTCGCGGAAGATGATCAGCGGCACCTCGATCCCGGCTTCGCCCAGCGCCCAGATTCTTCGCAGCATATCGGCCATTCCCGTTACCGGCGTTCCCTCTACTTCCAGCACCAGATCGCCGATTTCAATGCCGGCGCTTTCCGCCGGTCCGCCCTCCCATAAACCGGCGACGATGACCTTGCCGGCGGCTTCGGCGGAGAACATGCCGAGCCACGGCCGCCGGGGCCGGTTGGCGCTCCCGGTGGTGACAAGATCGCCGAGGATGGGCTCCAGAATATCGATCGGCACGACCATGTTGCCGTCTTGGGCTTCGCCGTCGCGGACGGCGTCCTGCACGTAGAGCGAGCCGATACCGCGAAGCGTTCCGTCCGGGCCGATCAATGCGCCGCCGCCCCAGAACGGATGCGGCGGAGATGTGAAAATCGCCCGGTCCAGCAGGTATTCCCAGTAGCCGGCAAATTCCCGGATAGAGGCAATCTCGGTCTTCAGCGCCTGGGAACGGCCGCCGGAGCCGGCGAAGATGACCGGTTCACCGACGCTGAGTTCATCGGACCGGCCGATCCGCATCGGCGTCAGATCGACAGGTTCCAGCGCCTGGATCACCCCGAAACCGGTTTCCTGATCATAGCCCGTGACATGACCGGCAATAGCGCGCCCCGTGGAATCGATCATCCATACGGATGTCGCCTCGACGACAAGATAGCCGATGGTCAGCACGAGTCCGCCGTCGGCAATGACGACACCGTGGCCCTGCCGGTCAGTGCCCAGCGAACCGGCGGTAAAGCCGTCTTCCGGAATTTCCGCGTGCACCGAAACGATGGACGACAAAACCAGATCCAAGTCGAAGGAAACGTCGGACGGTCCGGGCCGGAGCTCGGTCGGGATTTCGGGGGGCTTTTCATTCATCGAAAGTATTGAACAACGCTATCCCGGCAAAGGGAAGGGCGTTGTGCCTTTTGCCGGAACGCCGCTTAGTCCTACTTCGGCATGGCCATGGGGAAGACCGTTTCCGCGACCGTATAGTCCTGGTACCCCAGCCGCGCCAACGGGCGGATACGGGCGATGTCGACCTTGCCGTCGGTCAGGACTTCGTCGCGGATGTGCACGCCGATGACCCGGCCGATGCAGACGGCGTTGCGCCCGCCTTCGATGTCGCAGGGCAGCTCCACGGTCGTGTGATACAGGCATTCCAGATGTATAGGCGAGGCCTTGACCCGGGGCGGCTTGACCAGTACGGAGGGTTCCATTTCCAGCCCCGCAACATCGAATTCGTTGATCTCCGGCACTTCCGGGGCGCTGGTCCTGTTCATGGCGTCGCGCAAGTTCCAGGTCGCCATGGAACAGACGAATTCCCCGGTGGCCTCGACGTTGGTCAGGCTGTCCTTAGGGCCGAAGGGCTGTTTGCCGTTGGTGGAAAACATCACCATCGGCGGCTCGGCAGCCAGGGCGTTGAAGAAACTGTAAGGCGCCAGGTTGACGATCCCGTCGGCGCTAAGGGTGGAAATCCAGCCGATGGGTCGGGGCACGACGCAGCTCTTGAACGGGTCGTGGGGAAGCCCGTGGGGCTCGCCGATTTTGTGAAACATGCCAGAGGGTCCGGATTTTATTTAAAGACCGGAAGACTATAGGGGCGGGGAGTTGCCGGGTCGAGCCTCAGGGGGCATAGTTGCCGGGCTTTTGCATATTTTCCAAACAGGTTTTTGCCCCTTAATGACAGAACAACCCGAGCCGCCCGAGCAGAAACTGGAAGCGGCGATTGCGCTGCACCAGTCCGGTGACCTGTCGAAGGCCGAAAATGTCTATCGGGAGGTGCTTGAGGCGGACCCAGAAAATCCAACGGCCCTGCATCTGCTGGGCGTCGTCGCTTTTCAGACCGGGAACAACGACGCGGCCCTGACCCTGATCGCCAAGGCGCTGAAGCACCAGCCCAATTACCCCGAAGCCCTGAACAACATGGGCAACGTGCTGGCAAAACTGGATCGCCTGGGCGATGCCATGCTGTGTTTCCGTGAGGCGGTGATACAACGGCCGGATTACGTTATCGCCTTTAATCATTTGGGCAGTGCGCTTAAAGGGATGGGACACCTGGACGAAGCCGTGGGGGCCTACAAGCAGGCCGTTGTACTGGATTCGGAAGGGGCGGATGCGCATTTCAACCTGGGGCACCTGTATCTGTTGATGGGGAATTTCGAAGACGGCTGGCGGGAATACGGCTGGCGGGAACGTGTCGAGGAATTCAAACACCCTAAACGCCCGTATGCCCAACCGGTTTGGGACGGCGGCAATCCGGACGGCAAGACCCTGTTCTTCTATCCGGAACAGGGCCTGGGGGATATTTTGCAGTTTATCCGCTATCTGCCGCAGGTGGCGGCGGACGGCGGGCGGGTGGTTCTGGAAACGCCGACTCAGTTGGCGCGGTTGCTTGAGGGATTCGAAGCCGCGCCGACCCTGGTGATAACCGGAGAACAGGCCCCGGATTTCGATTGTCATGCCTCGTTGCTGGACCTGCCCCGGATTCTGGGAACGGCCCTAGATACCATCCCCGCGCCTGAACGTTACATAGACGCCGATCCCGCCCTGATCAAAGTCTGGTCGGAACGGCTGGAGCCGAAAGAGGGTTTCCGGGTCAGTTTGGTTTGGGGCGGCAACCCGGACCATACCAACGACGCCAAGCGTTCCATGGACCCGGCGCTTTTGAAACCCTTGGCCGAAATTCCCGGCGTGTCCCTTTATAGCCTCCAGGTTGGACGGGACGGGGAAGCCAAGGCGGCGTTCGGGGACGCGGTCACCGATCTGGCCAGCGAGCTCAAGGATTTCGCCGATACGGCGGCGGTGATCCGCAACCTGGATTTGGTGATTTCGGTGGATACCTCCGTCGCCCACATGGCCGGTGCGCTGGGGGTGCCGGTGTGGACGCTGCTGCCGTTTATTCCGGACTGGCGCTGGTTGATGGGCCGGGACGACAGCCCCTGGTATCCCTCCATGCGGCTGTTCCGCCAGGACGCCGCCGGGGACTGGCCCGGCGTTATCCGCAGAGTCTGCTCGGTGCTTTCCGAACAGGCGGGGTGATCGAAAAAATCTAGCCGTTCACGTAATTTTCGAGATACCAGTCGTAGGTCTGGCGGAGTCCGTCTTCGAGCGAGGTCTTCGCCGTCCAGCCCATGGCCGTCAAACGGTCGACGTTGAGCAGCTTGCGGGGCGAGCCGTCGGGCATGGAGGTATCGAAGGCCAATTCGCCTTCGAAGCCGACGGTCCGGCACACCTGCTCCGCGATGTCGCGGATGGTAAGGTCCTCGCCGGTTCCGACGTTGATCTGCGTGTCGTCGGAATAGTGTTTCATCATGTAGACCAGCGCGTCGGCCAGGTCGTCGGTGAACAGGAATTCCCGTTTCGGATCGCCGCTGCCCCAAACGCCCATGCTGGCTGCGCCTTCGGTTTTGGCCGTGTGCGCCTTGGCTATCAGGGCGGGAATGACGTGGCTGGATTCCAGATCGAAATTGTCGCCGATGCCGTAGAGATTCGTCGGCTGGGCGGAAATGTAATCGCAGCCGTGCTGCTCCCGGAAGGCCTGGCACAGCATGATGCCGGAAATCTTGGCGATGGCGTACCATTGGTTGGTCGGCTCCAGCGGCCCGCCCAGAAGCTCTTCTTCGCGCATGGGCTGGGGCGCCAGCTTCGGGTAGATGCAGGACGAGCCCAGGAACATCAGTTTTTCCACGGCGTTCTCAAAAGCCGCATGGATGATGTTGGCCTCGATCATCAGGTTGTCGTAGAGGAATTCCGCCGGACGAGAGCGGTTGGCGTGAATACCGCCGACGGTGGCCGCGGCCAGGAACACGGCATCGGGCTTCTCCGATCCCACCCAGGCGTGGACGGCGGCCTGATCGCGGAGGTCCATGACATCGCGCCCGGCGGTGAGGACTTCACAGTTTTCGTCTTCCAGCCGGCGCACCAGGGCGGAGCCGACCATACCGCGGTGTCCGGCGACCCAGACCCGCTTGGCCGAAAGGGAATAGAGGTCTTCAGGCATTTTCATCCGGGTGAGTCTTGAAGTATTCGAGGTCAGACGCCGCCATGTCGGCGACCAGTTGCTTGAATGTGATTTTCGGCTCCCAGCCCAGTTTTTCCTTCGCCTTGCTGGCATCGCCACAGAGGAAGTCGACCTCTGTCGGGCGGAAGTAGCGGGGATCGACCTTGATAAGGGTCTTGCCGGTGGTGGTCTCGATGCCTTTTTCATCGACGCCGGAGCCCTGCCATTCGATCGCAATATCCATCGCGGCGAAGGCATTTTCAGCGAACTCCCGGACCGAATGGCTTTCGCCGGTGGCGAGCACGAAGTTTTCCGCCGTGTCCTGTTGCAGCATCAGCCACATGCCTTCGACGAAATCCCTAGCATCGCCCCAGTCGCGCTTGGCGTTCAGATTGCCGAGGTAGAGGCAGTCCTGGCGGCCGAGTTTGATGGCGGCGGCGGCGCGGGTGATCTTCCTGGTGACGAAGGTTTCGCCCCGGGTCGGGCCTTCGTGGTTAAACAGGATGCCGTTGCAGGCGAACATGCCGTAGGCCTCGCGGTAGTTGTCGGTGATGGAATAGGCGTACAACTTGGCCGACGCATAGGGGCTGCGGGGCGCGAAGGGGGTTTGTTCGTTCTGCGGCGGCGGCGTGTTGCCGTACAGTTCCGACGTCGAGGCCTGATAAAACCGGGTTTTGTCTTCCCGTTTCAGGATGCGGATGGCTTCCAGCAGGCGAAGCGGGCCGAGCGCGTCGGCGTTGGCGGTGTATTCGGCGGTTTCGAAACTGACATGCACATGGCTTTGCGCCGCCAGGTTATAGATCTCGTCGGGCTGGGTTTCCTGGACGATGCGGATCAGGTTGGTGGCGTCGGTCATGTCGCCGAAATGCAGGTGGAAAGACACGCCCTGTTGGTGCGGGTCGGCATACAGGTGATCGACGCGGCCCGTGTTGAACGACGACGAGCGCCGCTTGACGCCGTGCACCTCGTAACCTTTGCCGAGCAGGAACTCCGCCAGCAGCGCGCCATCCTGTCCGGTGACGCCGGTGATCAATGCTCTTTTCTTTGCTGTTTTCTGGGCCACTAAATGGTCTCTCTGATTTTACTCGTCATCCGAACCGGTTGGTCCCGGCCCGAATCCCGGCAGTATCCAATGTTAGGGCTGGTATTTCCAGCAAGGATTGGCGGTTTCCCGGGTTTCGCAAGCGGCGGTACGCGGAAAGCATGACCGGCACCGAAAAAGAAGGCTAAAATAGCGCCTGAAATTTACCCCTGTCGGCGCAACCGGCCAGAGGACGAAAACCCGGATCAAGAAACCCTAACCACAGGAGATTCCACCATGAGCAAAGGAACGGTTAAACACGAAGTCAAACTGGAGACCTCTGTCAAGGTCATCCTGGCGGCGCTCGCCTTCGGCGTCCTGGCGCATGCTTTCGTCCCGGCCTTCGGCGTCGACTCCGCGTTTGCCGCGGCGTCCAAGAAGATTGGCACGACTTCGGGACTGGGAACGATAACGGTGCGCTTCGCCAGTCCCGTGCAACTCGGCGGCAACCTGAACCTTGGCGGCAAACTCGGCCTCGGCGGCGCCGTTCAATGCGTCGGCTGCGCGCCCCAGTGATAGGGCCTTGTCCTTAAAGACGTAAACCGTCCTTCAATGGAGAAAAATCCTTGAACTTCGTGATTATGATTCTTGTCGCGGCGGCCCTTTACTTTTTATCTGACAGGGTTCTGGAGCGGATTGAGCAATCCCGGGGGGCTCGCTTCAAAGAGCGGAGCGTGGTGTTCTTCGGGATCTTCCTGGGTTCCATGCTTGTCGTTTTCCTGATTCTCGACAAGCTGCTTGGTATGGGAATGTAATGCAATGGGGGAAATGGGGATGAGCCAGAGGGAATTAGGTAAACTGTCCCCGTATACACCCCATTTCAAGGCGCCGCGGTTTATCCGGTTCGTCGACGAATTCCCGACCACCGTCACCGGCAAGGTTCAGAAGTTCCGCATGCACGAACTGGAACTGGAACGGATGCAGCCTGAAAAGGCAGTCAGGTGAAGGTTGTGGTCCTCTGCTAGCAGGGCTACCCAGAGAGTCGGTCCGTTTGCTATGGTGGGTACGAAGGAAGGAAATAAAGGCGTGCGTTTCTGGAAAGCCACCCTAATGCTGGCGGTCGCCGTGGCCGGTGGGGGAATCGCGTTTTGGTATTTCTCGGCCCCGGCGGTGACTATCGGAAAACCGCAGCAGGGACCTGCCGTTGAGGCCGTCTATGCCACCGGCGTCGTTGAACCCGTCGAATGGGCGAAGGTGGCATCCATCGTTCGCGGGCGCATCTTGGAGCACTGCCGGTGCGAGGGAAACAGGGTGGCCAAGGGCGACGTCCTGGCACGTCTCAACGACGAGGAACAAACCGCCATCGTCCGTGAACTGGAAGTTCAGGAGGCCTTTCTTCATAAAGAGCAGGACCGCTACAGGCGGCTTCGCGAGACCAACACCGTCAGCAACCAGAGTTATGAACGTATCGAGAGCGAGCACCAACGCATTCATGCGGCTATCGCTGGAGCACGGGAACGGTTGACGGACTATACCATCCGCGCCCCCATCGACGGGGTCGTCCTGCGCCGGGACGGCGAGGTCGGCGAAATCGCTGAAGCCGGCGCTGTGCTGTTCTGGGTCGGTCCGCCGAAGCCGCTTTGGATTACCGCCGAGGTTGATGAAGAGGATATCCCGCTGGTCAGGGCCGGTCAGCACACGATGATCAAGGCAGATGCCTTTCCGGGCCGTGACCTCGCGGGGCGTGTCGCGCGCATCACCCCGAAGGGAGACCCGGTCAACAAGAGCTATCGGGTCAGGGTCACGCTGCCCGGCGATACGCCGCTGATGATCGGCATGACGACGGAAATCAATATCGTCGTCCATGCGGTCGACGCGGCCCTGTTGGTGCCCATTGACGCCGTCCGCGATGGCAAGGTCTTTGCGCTTGAAAGCGGACGCGCTGTTTCCCGGCCGGTGACGACGGCCATCAAGGGTCAGACCCGGGTGCAAATTACCAAGGGCCTTGACGCGGATACCACGATTATTCTCGATCCGCCCGAAGATCTCGGCGACGGCAGCCGGGTGCGGGCACGTGCGACTGCGGACGACAACAAATGAAACTCCTCCTGGATATCGCGTTGACCCACATAAAGGGACGGCTTCGCCAAACCGTTCTGTCGGTCATCGGGGTCATGACGGGGGTCGGTTTTTCGATTGCGTTGGCATCCCTGATGACGGGCTCGCAACAGGATTTCATCGACCGCATTGTCAACTCTTCTCCGCATGTCGTGGTCAAGGATGAATACCGCAATCCGCCGCGCCAGCCTGTGGAGCGGCATTATCAAAATGGCGCTGTCTCTCTTTCCGGAGTTAAACCCAAGGAGGAACTGCGCGGCATTCGCAATCCGAAGCCCCACGTGGTGTCACTCAACGGCATTCCCGGCGTTGCGGCGGCGCCAAACCTCAGGGGGGAAGTCGTCATGCGCTATGGCGGCAAGGACGTATCGGCGGCGCTCGTCGGCATCGAGCCGAAACTGGAACGGCGCGTCTCTGAAATAGAGGAGGATCTGACAGCCGGTTTCCTTGATGATCTTTATACGGTCGCAAACGGCGTCATTCTGGGCCGGGGTCTGGCGGACAAGCTCGGTGTCGAAATCGGATCGACGCTGTCCGCATCATCGCCGGCCGGGGTGCTGCTGAAGATGAAGGTCGTGGGCATCTTCCACACCGGCATCATCGCCATGGATCAGGCGCAGGGGTATGCGCTTCTGAAGCGGGTCCAGGTCCTGCTCGACCGCCCCAATGTCGTTAACGCGATTCATCTCAGGCTCAAGGATGCCACCCGCGCGCAAGGAATGGCGCGTCGTATTGAAGCCCGTATGGGGTACCGCGCCGAATCCTGGCAAGAGGCCAACCAGGGTGTCCTCGAGGTATTCAAAATCCGAAACATCATCATCTATACCACCGTCAGCAGCATCCTCATCGTTGCCGCCTTCGGCATCTTCAACATTGTCTCCACCATCACGTTTGAGAAGGTCCGCGACATCGCCATTCTGAAATCCATCGGCTTCGAGGAAAGGGATATCCGCCGACTCTTCCTTTTCGAGGGCCTGATGATGGGATGTATCGGCACCATCCTCGGCTGGGTGCTGGGGTATGTCCTCTATCGGCTTCTCGGCGCGGTACGTGTTGAGGTCGCGATGTTTACGGAATGGACGCGATTGCCGGTCTTGTTCTCCCTGACCCATTATTTGATAGCCGGGGCGGCCGCGATTATCGCCGCCACCGTCGCCGGGTACCTTCCTGCACGCAAGGCGGCCCGGCTCAATCCCGTCGATATCATCCGGGGGACAACATGAACGGTTCCGCGCTTATCGAGACCCGCGCCATGACACGGGTGCTGCCCGGGCCGGTGCCGGTGACCTTGGTCCGGGACATTGACGTCACGGTCGGCGCTGGCGAGTTCATTGCCGTGACCGGGCCGTCAGGGTCGGGAAAATCGTCGTTGCTTTATTTGCTTGGCCTGCTCGACCGGCCTACGGAAGGGACGGTATGGTTGAAAGGCATCGATACGGAAACGCTGACCGAAGATGGCCGTTCCGGGGTGCGTCTGGCGCGGATCGGCTTCGTCTTTCAATTCCACTTTTTGCTGCCCGAGTTCACGATCATCGAAAACGTGCTCATTCCCATGCGGCGGCTCGGTGGGTGCCCGGAGGGGGAGATGCGGGAGCGGGCGGCGGCGATCCTTGACGATCTGGACCTGGCCGAAAATCTGGAGCGTCGCCCCCACCAACTTTCCGGCGGCCAGCTTCAGCGCGCCGCCGTTGCCCGCGCCTTGGCTAATGACCCGCCGATCCTGCTCGCTGATGAGCCGACCGGAAACCTGGATACCAAGAACGCCGACAGGGTCACCGATATTTTCCAGGACCTGGCTCATTCCGGCGAACGGGCGGTGGTCATGGTCACCCACAATCCTGATTTGGCAGCCCGCGCCGACCGGCGAATTCATGTCGTCGATGGCCGGGTAGCGGAGGATTTGTGAGCCTAGGCCTTCGTTTGTCCGTCGTTCTTGGGTGTCGGCGATGAAGGTTCTTCTGCGGAAGATCCCGAACAACCCGCCATCGACCTCAAACGCTTGTCCAAAATTCTTGGTGAGGATGATGAAGACGAGTTGTTTTTTATGCTCGGCCTATTCAACAATGAATTTCCGAAGCTGCTAACACGTGTGGAATCGGCGATCCAGGAACGCAACGCTCGGGTCGTGCGTTTTTGCGAAGACCGCCGACAGGGAGCTAAAGTGACATGACATCCCCCGTTTGATAGCTCCACGGTCTCGATGGATTTGTGATAAAGGGGGGGTGAGCAGCGAAAAAATCCTCGTCGTCGGGGACAATCCTCTGTTCGCCAAGATGATATCGGCGAACCTGGGCAAAAACGGCTGAAACGAGCGATGCAGTTGATTGTGCGACTCAGCAAATGGGCAGAGAAAACCAGAGGTTTCGGTGCCGTCAACGGGTTACCTAAAATTTAACGCGCTCTTGAAGCCCCGGGCATATCTCACCACGTACTTTAAAACTAACCCATATCAAGGTGCCGCATTGATAATTGTTACAAGGTCGCCGCTTTGGCCCCCACTTCTTAATGTCTAGGATTTAACTAGGGAGACTTTGTTTCATGTGGGTGCGATTTTTCGCTCTGGTGAGCCTTATGTCGGTCGCCTTGTCCTCCCCGGCAACAGCTCAGCAAAATCTTCTCCAATCGCTTCAAGGAGCCATAGGAAACGCCACGGGTTCCGGAAGTTCAGCCTCGCCAGGCGATCCTGTGGGCAGCTTGAGTATTGCGGACATTGGCGCGGGGCTTCGTGAGGCCCTACGTGTTGGTACTGAGGCGGTCGTGTCACAGGTCGGCGCGACGGACGGGTACAATTCCGACCCTGACATCCACATTCCGCTTCCTCCCGAGTTGCAAAATATTCAGGGTTTGCTGAAGAAGTTTGGTCTCTCTTCGTTGGCCGACGAGGTTGAATTGAAACTGAACCGGGCCGCGGAAGTGGCCGCGCCGAAGACGAAGGAAATCATCTGGAAGGCAATCACAGAAATGACTCTGGAAGATGCAAAGCGGATATACGATGGCCCTAATGATGCCGCGACCCAGTACTTTAAGCGCGTTTCTTCTGCCGACCTGGCGAATGTCATCAAACCAATCGTGGATCAATCTCTCGCCGAAGTCGGAGCGATCGCCTCGTATGACCGGCTCATGGGGGAGTACTCGTCCATGCCATTTGTTCCAGATGTAAAGGGCAACCTGACAAACCACGCTGTGAACATGGCCCTGGAAGGATTGTTCTTCTATCTCGCCAAAGAGGAGGCGGGCATCCGGCAAAACCCGGCAAAACGGACAACGGACTTGCTGGCTCGGGTGTTCAGCGGTTGAGCCACAAATACGCCATGGAAGAGTTGAAGACAGGAACAAAAGCCATGACAAGAACGGCGAAATAGACGGCGATAAGGATATAAAGAAGAAGGACAAAAACGATAAAAAGAAAAAATAGAGATTGAGGGGTTTTCCAAACACTCTGAAACCGCAGGAGAATTGAGATGACCATTATCAAAAATATTTTTCTTTTCTTTGGAGCAATGGTGGTATTGGCCGCCTGCACCATCGACTCCGATATCGACGCCACCCAGGGCATGGCGTCAAAGGGCAGTTCCTTCAATCAGGCCCTTCATACCGAATACGTTGGCTTGGCTAAGATGGAGAATGACGAATGGGATTTATCTGATTCCAAGTATTTCAACGAAAAGGCAAAAATGGCGGCCCAGGGGAAGACGGTCGGCCCCCAGATGATTGAGGACCGGACGTTGCCTTTTGGCAAGGCAACGACGGATTTGAGTGCGGCCCGCAAGGCACTGGTTGCTGCCCTTGGTGCTAGCGGCACCAAAAAAACTCCAAAGGACGCGGCCCGCGCCCAAGCCATGTTCGATTGCTGGATGCAGGAACAAGAAGAGAATATCCAGCCCGAGGACATAGCCGCATGCCGTTCCGCCTTTGAAGCGGCGTTGAAAAAGGTTCAAGCGGCCCTGGCGAAGGGTTCCCCGGCAAAGGCGGCCAAACCCAAACGGAAGCGCGCCAAGGCGCCTCCGGTTCCCGGGCCCTATACGGTTTTCTTTGCATTCGACAGTTCTGCATTGGATGCAAAGGCTATGGCCGTAATTAAGGAAGCCGCAGACACGGCAAGTTCAGCCATGATCACTCGGATGTTCCTCAATGGGAATGCCGATAGGTCCGGCTCTAGTGCCTATAATATGGCATTGTCGAAAGCCCGTGTTGACGCTGTTCACAAGGCCCTGGCAAATCTCGGTCTAGACCCCCTAAATACCGTTATCAGCCCTCTTGGTGAAGAATTTCCCAAAGTCCCCACGCCGGATGGCAAGCGGGAAGGGAAAAACCGCCGGGTCGATATCAAATTCGTGAGGTAGGCTGACCTTTTTCAGCTCAGAAAGGAATGCACCCGGTTGTTTTCATGTTCGGGTGTGTTCCTTTCGTCTTTACGTCTGATTTTGGCTATAAGCGGACATCGGCGCGGCAAGCTATCTGAGCCAGATTGGCTACCAAATGAGCAGGTGCCCAGTTTGGTACAGGATTGGCGTCCCCTACGGGACTCGAACCCGTGTTTTCGCCGTGAGAGGGCGATGTCCTAGGCCGCTAGACGAAGGGGACGTCGTTATTGCCTGATTACCAGGGGGCCTTTGATCAGTCTTACCCATCGGCCGGGCCGTGGGCAAGCCCGACAAACTTCGGCGCCTCAACTTCCGGCGTGTTTTCTCGCCGCCTCGATGAAGCCGTCGATGTCTTCGGCGGGCGTATCAAACGCCAGCACCAGGCGAATCACGTCCTTGCCGCCGCGCTCATAAAACAGGTAGCCATCGTCTTTCAGCCCGTCGATGACGGAGCGTGGCATTTTCGGAAACAGGATGTTGGCCTGTACCGACTGGCTTTGCGAAATGCCGGGAATGACGTCCAGCCCGTCCGCCATGCGCTTGGCGTTGGCGTTGGCAAGTTGCGCATTCCTGAGCCACAGGTTGTCGGTGGCGTAGGCGTCCATCTGGACGGCAAACAGGCGCATCTTGGAAAACAGGTGGCCGCCCCGCTTGCGCCGGTAGGCGAATTCTTCCGTGAGGGACGTATCAAACAGGACCACGGCTTCCGCCGCCAGCGCACCGTTCTTGGTCGCGCCGAAGGATACGATGTCGACGCCCGCCTTCCAGGTCATGTCGGCGGCCGAACAGCCCAAGGCGGCGACGGCATTGGCAAAGCGCGCGCCGTCCATGTGCAGTTTCAGGCCGTGCGTCTTGCACACCGCCGAGATCGCTTTGATCTCATCGAGGCTGTAGAGGCTGCCGGTTTCCGTCGCCTGGGTGATGGAAACGGCCTTCGGCTGGCAGTGATGGATGTTGCCGACTCCGGCGGCGGCGATGGCGGCCTCCAGGTCACCGGCGCTGAACTTGCCGTCGGCCCCGTCGATGGGCAACAGCTTGGCGCCGCCTGAATAGAATTCCGGCGCGCCGCATTCGGTGTCGTTGAGGTGCGCGCCCAGATGGCAGAACACCGCCCCCCACGATGGTGTCAGAACCGACAGCGCCAGCGCGTTGGCGGCCGACCCGGTGGCGACGAAAAAGACGTCCGCCTGCGTTTCGAAGATGCCCGCGATCTTGGCTTCGGCGGCCTTGCTGACCTCGTCGTTGCCGTACGGCATCAGCCGTCCCGTGTTGCCGTCCTGAAGGGCGGCGAGAACTTCCGGCGCGGCGCCGGTGATATTGTCGGATGCGAAGTTCAAGGGAGAGTCTCCTGCTGTCTTGCTTTGATAGGGGTCTTCAGGGGGTTGGCTGAGGGGAAGCGTGTAATTCGATTTCCCGAAACCCGCCCGCCTGCCCGGCTGTATCCGTGTCCACAATATGCGCCCGTGGCGGTTGGGCAAGGCCGTTTTCAACGGCGATGATCAGCCACACCATGTCGGGCTCGAAAGCCATCTCAAGGTCGCGGGCCGACGGCTCGCCCGGATGGCCAGGATGGGAATGGTAATGGCCGATAATCTGTTCAGGCCCGTCGCCGAGCCTGCGCATGAGGTTGAAGCGGAGCTGCGGGGAGACCTCGAAGCTGTCGGCGTGATCGCCGCCCGCCACGTTGGGGCTGGGGACGGCTTCGGTGACGGTGAAGTCACCGGTTTCTTGCCGGCGCCCGATCAGCAGGCCGCAGCACTCTTCCGGATAGGCGTCTTCGGCGGCGTCCGACATCCGGGCGACAAGGGCATCCGGAACCTGGATAGAGGCCGGGCTCACGGGGTGATGGTTCCAAGAACGCGGCCCTGCACGGTATCGACGACGATGACGCGGTTGCAGGACGCATTGCCGCCAATGTTGAGGTAGGATTTTGCGCCGTCCGGGCGGACGCTGGTGATTTTGCAGCCTTCGGGCAAATTGAGATTGATCGTCCCGAAAGCCGGGAGAGATGTTTGGGGCGCGGATGTTTCGGGTGCAGGGGCGGGGGAGGGGCCGAACAACCGCCAGTCCGGATTGCTGGATTTCTGGGCGAAGCCGTAAAACAGCGTGCCCAGCCCGAGAAGGATCAGGACGCCCAAACCGATGACAATGCCCTTCAACAATTGCATGGTAGTCTCTCTGGTGTTTCCAACAGACCCAAAACAGGGATGAAACAAGGATACCGCGTTTGACCGAGGCCACCACATACACCGTCCCCGTGCCCGAAGACAAGGCCGGGGAGCGGCTCGACCGGTTTCTTGCCGATGCCTTGGCGTCGCTGTCGCGCAGCCGGCTGAAAAGCCTGATCGAGGACGGCCGGGTGCTTCGGGACGGCGGGGCTTGTGAAAATCCGGCGGCGAAGGTGCGCCCCGGGGAGGAAATTACCGTCACCGTGCCGCCGCCCGAGCCCGCCCAGCCGGTGCCTCAGGACATTCCCCTGGACGTGGTCTACGAAGACGATGACCTGATCGTCATCGACAAGGCGGTCGGTATGGTGGTGCACCCGGCGGCGGGGCACGCCGACGGGACGTTGGTGAACGCACTTCTGCATCACTGCGGCGACAGCCTGTCCGGCATCGGCGGCGTGACCAGGCCCGGCATCGTACACCGCCTGGACATGGGCACCAGCGGCCTGATGGTGGCGGCAAAGAACGACGAGGCGCACCGGCATATGTCCCGGCAATTGGAGGACCGCACTCTGACCCGGCGCTATAAGGCGCTTGTGTGGGGCGTGCCCAAGCCGCGCGAAGGCGACATCGAAGGCGCCATCGGGCGCAATCCGGCTAACCGCAAGAAAATGGCGATGGTGAAAAAGGGCGGCAAGCATGCCCTGACCCATTACCGGGTGGTGAAACCGGTCGGCACCCGGGCATCACTGGTGGAATGCCGGCTGGCTACCGGGCGGACGCACCAGATCCGCGTGCACATGGCCCACATCGGCCATCCCGTCATCGGCGATCCGTTATACGGCGGCGGAAATGCCAGGCGGCTGAGGGGTGCGCCGGAAATTCCAAGTAAATTACTACGGGAATTGAATCACCAAGCATTACACGCTTTTTTGATAGGATTTATTCACCCGTCAAGTGGCGAAAAAGTACAGTTTGAAAGCAATAAAATGAAATATTTCAATAGTTTAATGAGTATGTTGTCCGAAATATAAATCCTATTCGTATACTTGACCTTTCTGATATGGTATTATAGCCTTTCATTCAAGAGGCCAAGAGTGGCCTTTGGTTAAATCGGGGGATGATGAAGGGCAACACGACGATGGCTACACTTGGACAGGACATATTGGATCTTTCGCCGGACCAGAATTTATCCCGGTATTTGCAGCGCATCCGCCAATACCCGATGCTCGAGCCCGAGGAAGAATTGCAACTGGCGCGGCGCTGGCAGGAACACGAAGATCCCGAAGCCGCGAGCAGTCTGGTCAACAGCCACCTTCGTCTCGTCGCTAAGATCGCCAAGGGCTTTCAAGGCTACGGCCTGCCGCTGAGCGAGCTGATCAGCGAAGGCAATGTCGGCATGATGCAGGCGGTCCAGCGTTTCGACCCGGAGCGTGGGTTCCGCTTCTCGACCTATGCCATGTGGTGGATACGGGCGTCGATTCAGGAATACGTCCTGCATTCCTGGTCCCTGGTCAAAATGGGTACCACGGCGGCGCAAAAGAAACTGTTTTTCAACCTCCGCAAGCTGAAGGCGCAAATCCGGGCGACCGAGGAAGGGGATCTATACCCCGAAAACGTGAGCTACATCTCGGACCGGCTCGGTGTGCCGGAAACCGAGGTCATCAATATGAATCGCCGCTTGGGCGGGCAGGACCAGTCCCTGAACATGCCCGTGCGCGAAGAGGGTGAGGGGGAATGGCAGGATTGGCTGGAGGCCGCCGGCGAAAACCAGGAATACATCCTGTCCGAACATCAGGAAATGCACAGCCGCCGTTTGTTACTGGATTCGGCGCTTGACGGCTTGAGCGGACGCGAGCGCCATATCCTGTCGGAACGCCGCTTGAGCGATGAGCCGGCGACGCTGCAGGTGTTAAGCGAACGCTATGGCATTTCCCGCGAACGGGTCCGCCAGATCGAGGTCAGGGCTTTCGAGAAGGTCCAGAAATCGGTCAGGAACGCGGTCATCGAAAGTCGCGTCAATCACTGATCATCCGAGGGTTTTTATATCCTGGGAGGGTTGTTCATGGAGTCTTTGTCCAGGGTTTCGACGACGTTGATCACGCCTTCGCCCCATTCTTCGATAATGGTTTTCTGATTTTCCTTCAGCACCGTGACCCGGCGTTCCGACATCACCGTCAGGAAAGTCGTAATCACGGGCGGCAGGGCGATGTACAGCATCCATCCGAAGCCGGCTGCGGTATAAATCACCATCAGATCGAAAACATCGGTCAAAATCCGCATGGCGGCATCGGTGCTGTGCTCCTTGAACCAGATATCCATGAGAAAGGGGAACAGGCCGGAGAAGTTCATGCCGAACACGCAGAACATGGCGTACTTTTTATCCGACCGGTCAACGATCCAGGCGACGATCGTCGGCAGAAGCCCGAAAAAAACCAAAATCACCGTCGGCAGGGAAATCAGCATGAACGCCCCCACCAGGAGGATTCCCCAGATCAGGGCACGCAAACCTTGTCCCGGCGGTGGCGGCGGCGGGGGTGGCTCGGAAGCGGTGGGGAAATTCGGTGGCATGGCCATCGGAATATCCTTAGAACAGTTCGACGATAAAGAGCACGGACGCGATAATCATCGATAGCACGACGGAAACCACGGCGGCCGTCTGTTTGCCCGTTATTTCAGCCTTCGACTGGCGTTCGCTTCCGGCGCCTTCGATGTCACGGATTTCATATTCGGCGGTGGCGAATTCAGAGGCTGCCGCTTCGAACCCTGCGGCGTCGGACCTGCGCTTTTCGGCATTGTCGATCAGGTCGAAAAGTTCCGGCAGGCTGCCCTTGCGAACCAGGCGTGGAATTTCCTTTTCGATTTCGTGGCGCGTGGAGCGGCTGTGGTAGGTGTTGATGGCGGGACCCAACAATCCCCCGACCCAGCTGGACAGTCCGAAAAGGGCGCTGACCCGAAGCTTCCACTGCAAAAACGCCAATAGGCTGAGCATGCCGATGGTGGCCGTTTCCTCGACGGGTGCGGCCAAAGCCTTCAGGTGGGGGTGGATGTCTTCCTCGAAACGCGCCGCGATAAAGGCGGCCAGGTGTCGGTCCATGGGCTTGGTTTTGTTGTCGACCCGATTTGAGGCGGCGTCCAGGGCAGGCAGCAGGTCATCGATCTCGTAGACGTATTCCTTGGCGATGAGTTCGCTTTGGCAGGCCAGGGTCGGGTTGCCTTCGTACAGGCACCTCTCGAACCCGAATCCGGGATCGTTCAGGCTCAGGTAGCCTGTCAGCTTGATATAATCGGATTGTTGCACCGAGGCGCCGATAAACACGGCGCGTTGCAAACTGTACCAGACCGGGGGCAGGCCGATTTTCAGGACTTCCAGGGGGATAGTGGCATCGCCACGGTGCAGAAACTCGACCGCCAGGGCTTCCGGAAATCCGTCTGGCATGAAGGCGAAGCCCTTGTAACGTATGGGGGCCTGTGGATCGAGAACCATGCACGCCTTGGCGATAACGAATTCGTCCGTGCCTTGGGGCTCGTTCTTTTGCAGGGCCGCGGTCTCCACGGTAGCGATAATGCCATCGGCCCGGTTGGCGTCGCCGACGCCCTTGCGCAGCCAGCCGATCAGGGCATCGTTGGTGATTGCCTGCAAGGCGGTTTCCCGATGGCGGGACAGGTAGCGGGACAAGGTGCGGGGGCTGTAGAAGTTGTTCCCTTCGAACTGAAACGGAAAATCGGAACGCACGATGGGAATCTGTTTCAGGGACGGCTGTTTCTTGCCGGACAGCCAGCCAGTCAGTTCCTCCAGTCCCCAGCGTTCGCCGACCGTGTCGTTCAACATGCCGCGCAGCGGTTCCAGCAGCGCGATAGGCAGGCGCGCACTGCCGCAAATGGCGGCGTAACTGCCTTGTTCCATTTTCAGGGTCAGCAGGTCTTCGTCGCTGATGCGGGCGACCGGGTTATAGCCCAGCATCAGCACCACCAGCGTCGCGCCCAGGTTATAGATATCGTCCGCCAAGCTGCCTTTGCCGCGCCCGCCGGGACCGGTCATGGATCGGTCGATGGGTTCGAACAACATCGGCTGATCGAAGCCGGGGGGCGACGTTGCGCCGTCCCCCAGGACGACGGTCTGCATCGCCTCGTCCATAAAAAACACGTTGGAGGGACGGATGGCGCGATGGGGCACATCCTCGGTCGATATGGATTTCACGGCCATGACAAGGGGCGCCATGATGCGGCGGGGAAATTCGTATTCGTTCAGCTTGTAGGCGCCGCCTTCGATGGCGTCCATGACCCGGCCGCCCAGCGGGCGTTCGTAAATCAGGATCATGGTCTTTTGGCCGAGCAAGGGCCAGTCGACAATCTCCCACTCGGCCAGGGGGAGAAGTCCCTCCATCTCCACGCCACGGATCGCACTCATCAAATCGACGCGGGTCGGCAGACCCGGCGTGCAGATAAGCGCGAACATCTTGCGGCTCAGGTCACGCCGGTCTTCGACCGAATAGGCCTTGGCGGAAGGGGAATCCAGTTGCACAAGGGGCGCGTCGGGATTGATGAAATAGCGGTCGCGCACAATAACCGGCCCGGCACCCGTTCGCGGGGGTGGGGCCGTCGGTTGCATTTCCGGTTCGGGCGCCAATCCGGGCGGCGCCATCACATCGGGCGGCGGAATATCGTTGCCGACCTCAGCTTCGATAGGGGCTTCTGCCATGGTATCGATTCCTGTTCGACATGACCGGGGCAAGGCGTTCTTGCCGTTGCATCCCGGTTATGTGCCCCGATTCTAGACGTTTGACCCCTGAAATTGCAAAAGAAATAGCATTTTTTTTTAAAAAACGCATAAAAACCGCTAAAATCTGGCAAATAAGCCCTTTAAGAGCCCTTTCCGTGATGTTTAATCGGCAAACGGATCGTGCACCAGGATGACGTCTTCGCGTTCCGGACTGGTCGACAGCAGCGCCACCGGAGCGTCGATAAGTTCCTCGATACGGCGGATATACTTGATCGTCGTCGCCGGCAAGTCGGCCCAGGAACGCGCCCCCTGGGCCCGATACATAGAGCCACATTCCATATAGACCGTAGCCACGACATTG
>JACNJX010000111.1 GCA_014382345.1 Alphaproteobacteria bacterium | reverse complement strand
GCAGTTCAACCAGGGACTTTGCCAGCGACAACCCGAGGCCGGTGCCTTCGTGGTTGCGGTTTAGGACATCCTTCGCTTGTCCGAACGGGAGAAGAACCTTGGGAATATCATTTTTCCTAATGCCGATCCCGTTATCTTCAACCTTTAGACACACACGCCCCTCCTCGTTTGCTTTCACCGAAACGCCGGCCTTTCCGCCTTCCAGCGTAAACTTTATCGCATTGCTCAGCAGGTTGAGGAGAACTTGCTTCAACCGCACCTCATCGGCGTTTATGAATGGGACACCATCGGCAATGGTATAGGACAATTTGACCCCCCCTTTGTCGGCGCGTTCCTGCAACATCATAAAGCAGTCATCGATAAGTTTTCTGAAATCGATGGGTTCTTTTTCCAGATCGAGTTCCTGGGCTTCAATCTTGGAGACATCCAGGATGTCCTGAATGAGGGCAAGAAGATGGTTGGCGGATTCATTGATGTTTTCTGCATATCCGCTGGACTGGGAAAAATTCAGCTTGCCCAAACCCTGACCCATTAAAATCTGCGAAAAGCCAATGATCGAATTTAGTGGCGTTCTCAGTTCGTGGCTCATGTTGGCGAGGAACTGGGTTTTGGCGTAATTGGCGATTTCAGCTTCCTCCTTTGAGGAAACAATGGCCTCTTCGGCCTGTTTTCGATCCGATATATCATGCAGCAGGACAGTGAAGATCGTTTCACCACTGATATTGAGCTTTGAAACCGACGCCGCTGCCGGAAATTCCGTCCCGTCTTTTTTCAGACCATAGAGTTCCTGGCGCTGATCCATAAGGCGGTAGGTGTCCCCCGAACCGCTAAAAGCTTCCACATGTTTACTGTGAGCCCGGCGATAGCGTTCCGGCATCAGGATATCCAGGGGCCGGCCCATAACTTCGTCGGCGATATAACCGAAGATGCGTTCCGCGCCCTGGTTAAAAAGACGGATGTTAAAGTGTTCCCCGATGGCGATCACCGCCTCCGGCGCGATATCCAGAATCCCCTTCAGGCGGGCTTCGGACGCCTTTGTCGCTTCTTCGGCCACCTTGCGGTCATGGGTATCGGCAATGGTTCCGACCCATTTCTGTACGGAACCATCCTTGTTTAACAAAGGCGCGGCACGGACGGTGAAATAGCGATATGTGTTTTCGGAAGCGCTCCACAGTCTTCCCTCGGCCATAAAGGCCGTCAGGGTATTCAGGGAATGCTCCCAACCGCGCCTGATCTCTTCGATGTTGTCGGGGTGGATCATTTTCGTCCAGCCAAACCCCTGGTGTTCCGGCCAGGGTTGGCCGGTATGCTCCTGCCATGAAAGTTGAGGCTCGGCAAACCCACCATCCGGGTCCGTCGTCCACACGACCACCGTCGTCGCCTCGACAACCGTGCGGAAACGCTCTTCCGATTCTTGCAGGGCTTTTTCCGCCTTTATGCGTTCGGTGATATCTGTAGCGAGCGAGCCGATCCCCTTGACGTTTCCCTTATCGTCCAGGATTGGAAACTTAATGCTCAGGAGGGTATGAGGGTTTCCCTCCAAATACACTTCTTCTTCCTTTGTGCTCATTTGTCCGGTTTCGAAAGTTATCTGGTCGTGCTGTTGTGATGATTCAACGACGCTTTCAGGAAGCACATCTTCGGGAAACTTGCCTTTCACCTCTTCCTTACTGCCCCCGAACATGGTTTCCCAACTCTGGTTCACCAATAAGTAACGGCCTTCCTCGTCTTTGAGTGAAATCGCTGACGGCGAGGCGTCAATGAGGCTACGAAACCGATTTTCGCTTTCTCGTAGCGCCTCTTCCACCTGCCTTCGCTCTATTTCCCGCTTCTGCCCTCGCCAGGAAACCAAGCCAATGGTCAGCATGCCGATTATCCAGACAACGCCGTGGGTGGAAATCAGATATGTTTTGCTTTCCTGAGCTGCCGCAAAGTAAGGCGTGAGGGGAACGGAAATACTGACCCCGCCTCGAATATCGCCGACTTTGAAGCCAAGATGGCCATGACATAAGACACAGCCTTTTTTCATAACCATGGGACGCATCAAGCGGAGGTAGGGGCTCCCATCAATGTCGGTTTGTTCCGAGACCTCCTTGACGCCCTCGTCGAACTGTTTAAGGGCGTTCAACTCCCAGGGGTCGGCTTCATTTTTCGGATTAAGAAGGATCTGGCCGGTGATTTTGCCTTTGATGCCATACATGGACTCAAACTCTTTGGTCATCTGGCTCATCATATAGGCGGGGTTCATCAAGGTGAGCTTCACCCCATCGGTGGTCACCACATCACGGTTCGGCAAATGCTCCAGATAAGGGTTTGGTGGCGTCCGCTCGTCGGGTCTCACATAGAGTCCACCATGGCGCGTTGCCCAACGGCGAAAAGCCTGATCTTTGTTCCAGTTCGCCCTGGCCTCCTCCGTGGCTAGATATTTGGCATGATTTTCAAGATGATTGACGTTCCAAACGGAAGAAGCAACGACGAGCAACGTCAGCGCTATACCTGCAAAAACAGAATAACGGGAGATCAAATTCCCCCTTGCTACACTCAGGATTGTCACTATCGACCTCGATTTATTCTAATAAACCGGCATTACCAGATGATGAAAAACTCCTTTGGCTAAGAACAAAGCCCACGGTGATATAAAATCAACGGAAAATCATTTTCTCCCAACAACTCGGCAAAGCAGTGCTAATAGCTAACTATTTTAATAGGTAATTTGTAACCGGTCAGTTTCAAAACGTATCATTTTATGTCTGAGGACAGAGGCTATTCACTTAAACGAATATGCTCCCCGTGCATCACACCCTGAATCAGCCCCTGCCCCCCCTTCGGGGCGCATCCATTCCGCTCTTCCCTCCTCCCCATGCCCGCCGTTGACCCAAGTCAAGGTGTTCAACGGGTGATAAAGTTAAATTCGTAGCGTTGCCGGACCTGCATGCCTGCGGTGAAAATGTTGGCATGTATCCGGGCTCCGGAAAAACGGGGTTCGGTCCGTGTCCGCAAAACGTTTGAATCGGGAGGCAGGCATTTTCCAGATCCGCATACACGGCAGAGGTGGCCAAGGCGTGGTTTCGGCCGCCGAGATGCTGTCTATCACCGCCTTCCTCGAAGGCGCGCACGCGCAGGCCTTTCCCAGTTTCGGCTCGGAGCGCATGGGCGCGCCGGTGGTCGCGTTCTGCCGCATCGACGACAAGGAAATCCGCCTGCGCGAACCGGTCATGACACCCGACGTGCTGATCGTCCAGGACCCGACGCTGCTGCATCAGGTCGACCTGTTCAACGGTCTCGACACCCGCGGCTACCTTCTCATCAACACATCCAAAAGTTACCTGGATCTGGGTCTCGGAGATTACGTCGACCGCTTCCCGCCCCATCACATCTGCACGGTGGCGGCGACCAAATGGGCGATGGAATACGTCGGCCGGCCGTTGCCCAACGCCGCCCTGCTGGGCGCGTTCGCCGGGCTGACCTACCGCGTGAAGCTGGAATCGGTGCAAACCGCGATCCGCCAGAAATTTCCCGGAAAGCTGGGCGACGATAACGCCAAGGCCGCGGCTAGGGCCTACGACTCGATACGGACGAATTAGACGGCCAAGGGTAATACAGGCCAGGAGACAAGAGATGCTCAAACAGATCGAAGGTTCCCACGCAATCGCCGAGACGATTGCGCTTTGCCGTCCCGAGGTCATCTGCGCCTATCCGATCACCCCGCAGACACACATCGTCGAACGCTTGAGCGAACTCACACGCACCGGGGATATCGGCAACTGCCAGTACATCAACGTCGAGTCCGAGTTCGCGGCACTGAGCGTAGCCATTGGCGCGTCCGCTGCGGGTGCGCGGGCTTATACCGCAACCAGCAGCCAGGGCCTGCTGTTCATGACCGAAGCCGTCTACAACGCCGCCGGGCTGGGCCTGCCGATCGTCATGACCATCGGCAACCGGGCCATCGGCGCGCCGATCAACATCTGGAACGACCATTCCGACAGCATGGCGCTCCGCGATGCCGGTTGGATTCAGTTCTACGCCGAAACCAATCAGGAGGCCGTCGACCTTCACATCCAGGCCTTCCGCCTGGCCGAACGCCTGAGCGTGCCGGTGATGGTTTGCGTTGACGGCTTTATCCTGACCCACGCCTATGAACGCATCGAGGTACCCGAGCCGGAGCCGGTCGACGCCTATCTGCCGGCCTTCGAGCCGGTACAGGTCCTGGACCCCGACGACCCCGTCACCATCGGCGCCATGGTCGGCCCCGAAGCCTTCACCGAAGTCCGTTATCTGGCCCACCACAAGCACCTTCAGGCGATTGATGTGATCCCGGAACTTTCGACCGAATTCGCGGACGTTTTCGGACGCCAGGCGGGCGGTTTGATCAGGCCCTACCGGACGGAGGATGCCGAAACCGTGGTTATTGGACTGGGGTCGGTGATGGGCACGATCAAGGAAACGGTTGACGAGATGCGGGACGACGGGGTTTCCATCGGCGCCGTCACCATCGTTTCGTTCCGGCCGTTCCCGATGCTGGCGCTGCGTGTCGCCCTCGAGAACGCGAAGCGGGTCATCGTCGTCGAGAAATGCTTCGCCGACGGACTGGGCGGGATCGTCGTCGGCAGCGTCAGGATGGCGCTGCGTGGATTTAGCACGCCCATCTATACGGTCATCGCCGGGCTGGGCGGACGCCCCATCACCCAGGCATCGCTTCGCCAGACCTTCGGCGACGCCGTGGCTGACAAGATCAACGATCCGCATTTTCTCGACCTCGACTGGGCGGTTATCGACCGCGAACTGGCCCGGGGTCAGGACAAACGCCGCTCAGGACCGATTGCGGAAAATATTCTCCGCGAGATGGGCCTTGTCGGCGGCAAGCCGGTTTAAGGAGGCGGGACGATGACACAGCGCATCAAGTTTTATCAGACCGGCACCCTGACCGTCGGTAACCGCCTGCTCGACGAAGACAACCGCACCGTCCAGGGAACCGTGGACCGCAGCAATTCGCTGACATCGGGCCACCGGGCATGTCAGGGCTGTGGCGAGGCGCTGGGCGCGCGTTATGTGGTGGACGCAGCGATGCGCGCCGCCGGCGACCGGCTGTTCGCGGTCAACGCGACCGGCTGCCTGGAAGTTTTTTCGACGCCCTACCCGGAATCGTCGTGGCAGGTTCCGTGGCTACACTCGTTGTTCGGTAACGCGCCGGCCGTGGCCACCGGGGTACGGGCGGCGCTCCGGGCCAAGGGGCGCACCGATATCAAGGTTCTGGCCCAGGGCGGCGACGGCGGTACGGCGGACATCGGCTTCGGCTGCCTTTCCGGCATGTTCGAGCGCAACGATGACGTTCTCTATGTTTGTTACGACAACGAAGCCTACATGAACACCGGCGTCCAGCGCTCCGGCTCGACGCCGCCGGCGGCCCGCACCTCCACCACGCCTGCCGCCGGTGCCGCACCGGGCAACGTCTTCGGACAGGGCAAAAACGTGCCCAGGATCGCCATGGCGCACGGCATTCCCTATGTCGCCACCGCATCCGTCGCCGATCTGCAAGATCTCGAGGCCAAGGTGACGAAGGCCATGAATATCGACGGCGCACGCTATATCCATGTCCACGTGCCCTGCCCGTTGGGCTGGGGGTCGGCGCCTTGCGACACCATCAAACTGGCCCGGCTGGCCATTGAGACCGGTTTGTTTCCGCTGTACGAGGCGGAATACGGCGACGTCACCGACGTCACCCCGATCCGCCGCAGGATGCCGGTCGAGGACTACCTCAGGCCGCAGAAACGCTTTGCCCATCTGTTTCGCCCCGACCTCGACGCCGAGGTGCTGGCCCAGATCCAGAAAATTGCCGACGACAACATTGAAAAGCTGAAACTACTCGACTGAAGCAGGACCCATGCAGAAACCTTTCGCCATAACGCTCGATATCGGTACCAGCCTTGCCAACCATACCGGTTCGTGGCGGACGGAACGGCCGGAATACGTCGACCGGTTGCCGCCCTGCAATCACGCCTGTCCGGCCGGAGAAAACATCCAGGCGTGGCTCTATCTGGCCGAGGAAGGCGATTATGAGGGCGCCTGGCGGAAGCTTATGGAAGACAACCCGATGCCCGGCGTCATGGGCCGGGTCTGTTACCACCCCTGCGAAAGCGCATGCAACCGCGGCCAGTTGGACGAGGCGGTCGGTATCCACGCCATTGAGCGTTTCCTCGGCCGTACCGCCTGGGAGCAGGGCTGGAAGCCGGACCCGCCGGCCGGGCCAAGCGGCAAGACAGTGCTTGTTGTCGGTGCCGGGCCGAGCGGCCTTTCGGCGGCCTATCACCTGACCCGTATGGGCCACGCGGTGACCATACGCGAGGCCGGGCCGATGGCCGGCGGCATGATGCGGTTTGGCATTCCCAAATACCGCCTGCCGCGTGACGTCCTAGATTACGAAATCCAGCGCATCCTCGACATGGGCGTGACGCTGGAACTGGACACCAAAGTCGAGAATATCGAGGCCGCCTTCGAGACAGAAAATTTTGATGCCGTCTTTGTCGCCGTCGGCGCGCACCTAGCCAAGCGCATCGATATCCCGGCGCATGCGGCCGGGCGGATTCTGGATGCGGTCAGCGTGCTCAAAGACCTGGAAACCGGTGTGGAACCGCCGCAACTGGGCCGCCGGGTGATTATCTACGGCGGCGGCAACACGGCCATGGACATGGCGCGCACGGCCAAGCGGCTGGGCGCCGAAGAGGCGATGATCGTCTACCGGCGCTCGCGCAACGAGATGCCGGCGCACGACTTCGAGGCCACAGAGGCGGAAGACGAGGGCGTGCTCATCCACTGGCTCCGGACCATCAAGGAAATTGACGAAAGCACGTTCACCGTCGAGAAAATGGAGGTCGATGAAAACGGCCGCCCGCAGCCGACCGGCGAGTTCGAGACCCTGGAGGCCGACACCCTTGTCCTCGCCCTGGGCCAGAACGTGGACACCACTTTCATGGAGACGATCCCGGGCGTCAAAATTGCCAAAGACGGAGTCATCGATGTCGATGAAACCCTGATGACCGGTTACCCCGGCCTGTTCGCGGGTGGCGACATGGTACCCGCCGAACGCACCGTCACCGTCGCCGTCGGCCATGGCAAGAAGGTCGCGCGCAGCATCGACGCCTACATGAAAGGCGAACGCTACGCGCCTCCCGAAAAGCACGGCCTCGCCACATTCGAGGCCATCAACGACTGGTATTACACCGATGCCGACAAGACCGTGCAGCCGGCCCTCGACCTGATCCGGCGGCAGACGACCTTCGATGAAATTCTCGGCGGTCTTGATGAAACCACAGCCCTGTTCGAAGCCCGGCGGTGCTTGTCATGCGGAAACTGCTTCGAATGCGACAATTGCTATGGCGTCTGCCCCGACAACGCCGTGATCAAGCTGGGGGCGGGAAAACGCTTCAAGTTCAATTACGACTTCTGTAAGGGATGCGGCCTGTGCGCCGCCGAATGCCCCTGCGGCGCCATCGAGATGACGCCGGAGACTATATAAGACCCCCCCGAAAAGGAGGAACCGGCCATGAAAATTCAGTTCCTGCTGTTCCCGGACGACGGAGATGAGCCGGACCACAATCTGATGTTCGATCTGCCCGGTGTTCCGCAGGCCGGGGACCGGGTGACGATCTCGCATCCCGGGCAGGAAGGGTGTACAGATTTTATCGTTCGCCGCGCCTGTTGGGACCTGGATCACCCCGACCCCGGGCCGCACCATCGGGCCGGCGAGGTCATCGTCGGGACCACAAATTCCGTGACCGTGGAATGCATTTTTGCCGTTGGGCAGTATTCATCTGAAGAACACAAACCGGCGCCGTCCACAGTCAAACCATAATCCCCTCTGGGATGCGGCTGTTCAGCTCCCCGGTTCCGCCGTCAGGCCCCCGGCTCCGCTGTCAGGCCAACGGCTTCGATGCCGGCGATAGCGCAGGCTTCGTCGTTGCCGGAATTGTCGCCGCTGATGCCGACAGCACCGATAATCTCACCATCCTCCAGTATCAGGACACCGCCCGGCGCCGGCACCATGCGCCCGCCCGATGCGGCGGCGACGGCGGCCAGGAACTGCGGGTTTTTTTCCTTCAATTCGCGTGACCCGAGGCCGAAACCCAACGCGCCGTAAGCTTTTCCGGAGGCAATTTCAGGTCGGAGAATGCCGCTATCGTCCTGGCGCATGAAGGCGACTGGATGGCCGCCGGCGTCCAGCACGGCGACGCTCAACGGATGGCAGCCAATATCGCGGCCTTTGGCAAATGCCGCCTCGATGATTTTCGCCGCCTGATCCAGAGTTAGTTTGGTCATTATTTGAAGCTCCCTGTTTGCCGGGGCACCATAGCGCAAAGGCGGAACGGGGGAAATGAAGGACAAGACATTCCCATCGAGCAGCAGGAACCCCCTGACCAGCCGATTCGTCAATAATCTCTGAATTCCCGGCGGCAAACATGAAGGTCCTGCCGTCTTGTCCCTCAAGGCCGGGCGGAAACCCGCTCATTTAAGCCCAATTCGGCCATTTTTATAGATTTTACCCGGTGGCGGTGCTACCCATTCATTTATTGGAGTTGATCAAAGTTTCCCGGAAATTTTCAATTTATAGGAGAAACCAGATGCGCACGTTATTCGTTTTGGCACTCAGTGTTTTCCTTCTTGCCGTTCCGGTCGTCAGCCACGCCGACGGCAATGTCGTCGATAAATCCGTCAAAGTCGTCAAGGACAACCCGGGCAAGTCCGTGGGCCTGGCCGGATGCGCGGCGATTTTGATCTTTCCGCCCGCCGCCGCCTGGTGCGCCGCGACCATTATTGGCGGCGCCACCTATGACGGTGACACCCAGAAGATCCTGAAAGAAGTCACCAAGTAAGCTCACTCCCGGCGCTTGACGCCGGTTGGTTATCCGCTTTGCCGCCTCCCCTGAGGGGTGCGCGGAAGGGTGTTTGTGTTCCCGCCCCCTTTCCCCCGCGGAAAAGGCTGAAATATGTTGCCTGTCCGGTGTATGCTATACGGACCATGAAGGATTTTCCCGCAATTCCCTTTCTTGGAAATCCGGCACCGGTCGTCGGCGTAATCCGGCTCGATGGCGTCATCGGGCGCATGGGTCCCATCTATCGCGGGCTGACACTGGCCGCGCTTGCCGACAGCCTTGAGCGCGCCTTTCGTCTCCGGCATCTAAAAGCGGTGGCGCTGGCGATCAATTCGCCCGGCGGCTCGGCGGTGCAATCGTCACTTATCGCCGGGCGTATCCGTGACCTCGCCGACGAACACGACGTCCCCGTCTATGCCTTCGCCGAGGACGTGGCTGCGTCGGGAGGATACTGGCTGGCGCTGGCGGCGGATGAAATTTACGCCGACGGCAATTCCATCATCGGCTCGATCGGCGTGGTCAGCAGCGGTTTCGGTTTCACGGAACTGATCAAGCGCATCGGCGTCGAGCGCCGTTTGCACACCGCCGGCGACAAGAAAGCCATGCTGGACCCGTTTTCGCCGGAAAAGCCGGCCGATGTCCGCCACCTGAAAGATCTGCAAAAGGACATTCACGAAAATTTCACCGCCATGGTCCGCGACCGCCGTGGAGACAAGCTCAAGGCGGACGACAAAAAGCTGTTCAGCGGCGCGTTCTGGACCGGGCCGCGGGCGCTGGAGATGGGCCTGATCGACGGCATCGGCGATCTCAGGAGCGAAATGCGGCTGCGCTTCGGCGAAAAGGTGAAACTGAAACTCGTCGGCGGGCGCAAACCCTTCTGGCGCCGCCGCTTAAGCCTAGCCCAAGCGTCCGGCATGGGCCACGCCCCGCGCGACTGGTCCGGCGATTGGGCGGCCCGGGCCCTCGCCGCCATTGAGGAACGCATGATCTGGAACCGTTTCGGGCTTTAGGGGCTGAACAAGATATGAGCGACCCGCTGGTTTCCGAAAACGTTTCCGGTATGGTCATCTCCGCGATCAAGGAGATGGCGATACGGAGCGCCAAAATTCCCGACGTGGCTTCGCTTGCCTGGGGGCTTCCGTCTTTCCGTACGCCGGAACACATCCGCCGCGCGGTGGAGCAACGGTTGGAAACGGACCCGGACATCGGCAAATACGCGCTGCCGGACGGCTTGGCGGAACTTCGCAGGGCTGCCGCAAACACCCATTTTGAAGCGACAGGTATTGAAACGGACCCGGACCGCAACGTGATGATCACCGCCGGCAACATGCAGGGCGTGAACGCGCTGTTGCATGTGCTCCTCGACCCGGGCGACGAGGTCATCGTCACCGACCCCGGCTTCGCGTCGCATTTCCAGCAAATCCGCCTGTGCGGCGGCGTGCCCGTTTACTGGAAAATGGACGAGGACCAGGGCTGGCGCCTCGACATCGACGCCCTGCCCGATCTTATCACCGCCAGGACCAAGGCGATAATCCTGGTAACGCCTTCCAACCCGACCGGCAGGATTTTTTCGGAACAGGAACTCCGGCATATCGGCCAAATCGCCCGCGAGCGGAATTTCCTTATCATCCTCGACGACCCCTACTGTCACTTCACCTACGAAAACGAAGAACGGTATTTCAACCTGTCATCCGTGCCCGAGTTATCCGGCCATGTGGCTTATCTTTTTACCTTCTCCAAGACGCACGCCATGAGCGGGTGGCGGCTCGGTTTCATGATCGTGCCTGAACACCTCAAGGGCGAAGTGCTGAAGGTGCATGACGCGACCCTCATCTGCACGCCTCGGATTTCGCAGATCGCCGGGCTGGCGGCGCTGAGCGAACCCCCGGTGCATCTAAAGGAATTCGAGGACACCCTGGCCGGGCGCCGGACTTTGATTTGCGAGCGTCTGGATGGCGTCGGCCATGTCTTCGCCTACGTCAAGCCGGAGGGAGCTTATTACGTATTCCCCAGAATCCTTGTCGACCACGAGGACTCGTTCGAATTTTCCATCCACCTGCTGGAAGAAGCGAACGTCTGCGTTACACCGGGAAGCGCCTTCGGACCAACCGGGGAACATCATGTGCGCATGGCGTTCTGCGTCTCCGAAGACGCCATCAATCTGGCCTTCGACCGGATCGAACGCTATTTCCCACGTTAAGCCCGCCGGATGTCAGCCTCCGGCGTTGCGTAGCCGCGTTTCCCTGGACCACACGTACAGCCCGCTGGCGATGACGACACCGGCGCCGGCCAGGGTCCAGGCACTCGGCACGTCCGAGAAAATCACATAACCCCAGACGATGGCGGCCACAACCTGGGCATAGGTGAACGGCGCCAGCATGGAGGCTTCGGCCAGGAAGAAGGCGCGCACCAGACAATAGTGCCCAAGCGCCCCCGCCGCCCCCATGGTCACCACCAACGCCCATTGAAACGCCGTCATCTCCTGCCAGAAAAACGGCACCACCAGGCTCAGCACCACGGCGCCGACGGCGGTCGAATAAAACGTCGGCGCGGCAGGGTCCCACTGGGTGCGGAGTTGGCGGGTCATCACCATGGAGCCCGCCAGAAGCGCGGCCGTCGCCAGCGGCAACAGCGCCGACCATCCGAGAGCACCTGAGCCGGGGCGCGCCACCAGCAATACGCCGATAAAGCCGAACCCCACCGCCATCCAACGTCTTGGCCCGACTTTTTCAGCCAGCACCAGGCCGGAAAAAGCGGTGACCAGCACCGGGGCCAAAAACTGGATCGAGGACGCATCGGCCAACTGCATACGGGTAATCGCCACATACATGAAGGCCGTCGCCCCGAACAAGGCGGCGGCACGGAAAAATTGCAGGCCTGGACGGTGGGCTTTGAGGAACGCCAGCGACCGGGTTCGCCCGGCGTATAAGGCGAAGGTCAGAACGGTGTGGAAGAAATACCGGCCCCAAATCACCATGACGATGGGAAGCTCCAGGGTGAGATACTTAGCCGTGCCGTCCATGCCAGCCAACACCGTGCCCGTGGTAATGATGAATGCGATGGCCAGGGCTGGAGACTGGACAGGTGTTTGCTCGGTTTTGGCTGACGGCATGAATGGGACCGGGGGCTGGCGTTGCGGAAGTATAAGGAGAGGCGTGTGTATCCTCCCCTGCCCCCTCCGTCCAGCCTTCTCGCCGGCATTAAAATGATGCGCCCTACACGGCAATTGTCTATAACCCAGGCTTCAACGGGAACAGGACCCCCCATGACCTCGAAACCCATACTGCGTTCGATCTTTCGCGGCTTCCGCAAACGTTGCCCCAATTGCGGCAAAGGGCATATCTATGGGCGCTACATCAAGCCGGCGGATTGCTGTCATACCTGTCAAGAGCCCTTGGCCCACATCCGTACCGACGATTTCGCACCGTGGCTGACCATCATCCTCATGGGGCATTTGCTGGTGCCGACCATTTACGGTATCGAACGGATGTATCAGCCGCCTTTGTGGGTGCACGCCTCTGTGGGCGGGCCGCTAATTATTCTGCTGGTGCTGGCGCTGCTGCCGCACACCAAGGGCGCGTGCCTTGGCCTGATGTGGGCGCTGGGCCTCACTGGTGACGAGAGACAGTAGCGCCCTGAACCGGTCCGAGAAAGATAAAGACATGGCCTCTAAAAATAACCCCCTGAAACTAAACAAGCTGCAACTGCGCACCCTGGCCCTGGCCCAGGTACTGGCGCGTCAGGACGGCCTGGCTCAACGGGATGAAGGCACCGGCGAGATTACCCTGCTGGAACTGCCCCATCCGCACGGCGACCATGTTCATATCGGGCCTTTTGTTGTTTCGTCCCGGGACGTCAGCGGGTTTTAAAATCCTGCGGTCTGGACGGCGCTGGCCCGCAAGGGACTGGCCCGCTCAGACGAGTCTCAGGGGATTGGCTCAACCATCACGCTAACCGTGGACGGTATCGGTTATGACACCGGTCTTGGCGACAAGTTCATCGAACCGTCCGATCACTAAAATTTATTTTCTTTTATTATCAATAAGTTGAATTCATTTGTGATGGCAGTCACTTCGCAATCGAGTCGTATTGTCTAAGGTTTTTTCATGGATTCGCGGAACAGAAACATTTGTGCCCCGCACATCCGTTTTGAGACTTAACGTCAGAAGAAGGAGGGCCGAGCCATGATGCCGACCCATGAAACAATGGAAGACAGACGCGAAAACGAACGTTTCCCGATTTTGAAAAAAGCCGCCATGTTGTTCGGCGCCGAGGTAGTTGACGCGACCATTTTCGATGTTTCCGCCAGAGGCGCCAAAGTCCGGTTGGACTGCACCGCTGTTCCTCCCGCCGCCGCCGTGCGCCTGCAAGCCATTTTGCAGGTTCCGGGTATGGGCGATTTCCCCGGGGAAATCGTCTGGACGGACGACGAATATCTCGGTTTGTCCTTCTTTGACGACCACGCCAAGGACATAGAGCTGCTTCTAAGCTAGCGCGCTTTTTCCTTAGTCGGAAAACGCCTTGAAACCTCAGGGCAGAATCCCCGGCCTTAAAATGGAGATGAGGAGATTGATTTCTCCCCATCTCCTTTTCTTTGGGCGGGGTATTTTGGTCCTTCCAGGCATGCCTCATCCTGGCACGAGCTGGTAACCGCTTATTCCGTCCCAATATTCACATGCGCCCCTTTTTATTTCATCCCCGTTCACATCTCATTCACACAGAATTCATACGGATTTTGCACCTCCTTGGTATACCAGAGGTCGGCTGTCGGAACGCGCTGTTCCGAATGTCGGAATTTATGGGGGAGCTTGAGCCAAGCCTATGATTTTCTACGACATTTCAGGCCTTAGGGTATTGACCGTTGATAAACATGCGGCCATCCGGACCCTTCTGCAAAATATTCTGCGGGAATTCGGAATCCGTGAAATTTCCGAAGCCACCTCCCCGGAACAAGGCTTCGAGACTTTCAATGCCACCAACCCCGACCTGGTTTTAACCGACTGGGCGCCCAATTTCGACGGCCTGAACCTGGTCCGGAAAATCCGCAACGACGAAGCGAGCCAAAATCCCCATGCCCCCATCCTTATGATCACCGCCTTCAACGAGGACAATCATCTTGACCAGGCCATGGACGCCGGCATGACCGAATATCTGTCCAAACCCTTGTCGCCAAAGCTTCTCTACATGCGGATCGCTTCGGTGATCGAGAACAAGCGCCCCTTCATCAGGACCAATCGATTCCTCGGTCATGACCGCCGACGGTTCCACAAGCCCCTCCAAGGACCGGATCGCCGGACCAATGCCCAAAATGAAAAACTATCCTATGAAACTATTTGACTGAGACCGCAGCATTTCCGGAAGCCCCCCATACTTCCGGAGAACCCGCCATCGCCCTACTCCCCCCCCCCCACTGGGCGATGGCGGGCCTACCTTTTTATAAATTTCTGTTTTCTATTATCCAAGCGTATTGGTTGATAAATTTCCTTGGGGCGCTATGCCTTTATCCATAGTTTTCAAAGGGTTTCCCCGTTTTTTAGACTACGGCCAGCGTCTTTTTCTTTTTTGAAATCCGGCAAATGTGTCAAAGTGGATGGATGAAGTCGTTTTTATCAACCCGTTCCTTTTTATCCGTTGGTGTGCTTGTGGCCTTGGCCCTGGTGCTGCCCCTGGCCCTTTCGGCTTGCGGGGATAACGGCAACAAGGAGAAGGCAAAGAAGTCCGCCGTCCTTCTCAGCGATTATTACTATCAGGTCTGGAAACCGCCGAGCGGCGACTGGGAAATCCGCAAGGTCAAACCGGGCAAGGAAAGCGACATCAGCATCGAAACCCAGATTACCACCAAGCAGCTATCCAGGGCGATTATGGAACGCTCCAAGATGGAACAAATGGAAATCGCCCGCATGGCCTGCCCGACCTACACAGACAAAGTCTGGAAAGAAATCGACAAAGAGCAATCCGTCGGCGTCGTGCTGTCCGGCTCCGCCGGGCACATCATTAACGCCCTCTGTAAACGCCCCTGATTCCACTCTCTCGCCTGGCAATCCCACACCACAAATCTTTACATCCGTTCACATCCCATTCATGACCGGTTTAATCGCCGGAAATATTGCCGGGCTATGTTGTCCCTGTTCAACGACGTTATAGAACCAGGATAATGGCAGTGTTTTTTGCGGACTTTTATATTCTGATCGGTATGGGTGCCATCGTGGTCACCGTCCCCTTTGCCCTGAAATACGGTCTGCTACAGGGAATGGTAAATATCCAGTCCATGCTGAAAGCCTTCACCGGCAAGAACGACGGTCCTTGTTCGGAAACCCCTGCAAAATACTTCTTCATCCCTACGGAATTTCGCACCGGGAAAACCCAGCGCGTTAGCAAACCACATTCTCCCCTTTCCTGAAATCAAACCACGCAAGCGACGAGATTTGGCAAGGTCTATGGCAGATATTCCTATCCGGTCGGGTTTGCAATAACGCGCCTGGGTTCGCCGCCTTAGCCGACCCGGTTTTTCAGGCAGCCGATCCCGGACCATTCGATCTCCAATTCGTCGCCGGACACCAGGAAGCGCTGCGGCTGGCGGCTGCCGCCGGACCCGCTGGGTGAGCCGGTGGAGATAATGTCGCCGGGCTTCAGGTGGACGATGCTCGAGACGTAATTGATAATCGTCGGGATGTCGAAAATCATGTCCCGTGGCGTCGCCGACTGCACTTCCTCGCCGTTGAGTCGCGTCGACAGTTTCATCGCAAAGGGGTCTTCGATCTCGTCCGCCGTCACGAAACACGGCCCCGACGCGCCGGACCCGGTAAAGTTCTTGCCCGCCGGCACGCTGTGTTTTTGCCAGCCCCGGACCGAGCCGTCGTTCATGATGGTATAGCCGACGATTACATCGAAAGCGTTCTCCTTGGCCACGGCGCGGCAATCCTTACCGATCACCAGCACCAGTTCGCCTTCGTAATCGAAGGTTTCCGCGGGCTCGCCTTCGGGGCGGACCAGGGGCTGTCCGTGCCCGACCAGAGCGCCGTTCCATTTTCCGAACAGCGATATGTGTTCCGGCGGCGGCAGGTCGCCGTGCACGGGGTGGCGTTTGGCATAATTGACGCCGACACAGATGACCTTTTCCGCGTCATGCAGCGGCGGCAGGTATGTCACGTCGTCCAGCCCCTGATCACACGCCCGGCCCTCGGCCCAGCTTGCGATGTCGGAAAAGCCGTCCTGTTCGATGACGGCGCGGATCGACGGATAACGCTCCGCCAGATCGCCGTTCAAGGTGATCAGGCCTTCGTTGGTGTAAATCCCGGTCTTTGCCTCGCCGTCTATCAGATAACACGCCAGTTTCATGGGGGTCCCTCACTCATTTGTGTTCGGCCCGGTCTTGTGTTTGACCTTGCGTTCAACTGGGCCGGTTGTTGTTATCCTTTATAGGTCCATTGCCAATAGGAAGAAAACATTGAGCGAGATTATCCTGCATCACTATCCGCCTTCGCCGGTTTCGGAAAAGGTCCGCGTCGTGCTTGGGCTAAAAGGGCTCGACTGGCGCTCGGTGACCATCCCCCGCCTGCCGCCGAAGCCCGACCTGATGCCGCTGACTGGCGGCTACCGGTTGACGCCGGTGATGCAGATCGGTGCCGACATCTATTGTGACAGTCAGTGCATCAACCGCGAACTGGAACGCCGCATCCCGGAGCCGACGCTGTTTCCCGGCGGCGCCGAAGGCATGGCCTGGGGCGTCGGGCGCTGGACCGACGGCGCGCTGTTCGATCTGGTGGTGACGCTGGTCTTTGCCGACGCAGGCGACGATCTGCCGGAAGACTTCAAGGCCGACCGCGGGCCTCTCTATTTCGGACCCGGTTTCGATATGAAGGCGATCGGCGAAAAGCTGACGGAAACCCTAGTCCAGTTGCGCAGCCAGATCGGCTGGATGGATGAACGGCTGGCCGACCGGGATTTCATGCTGGGCGCGGCACCCGGCTTGCCCGACGCGCTGTGTTATTACCTGATCTGGTTCATTCGCGGGCGCTATTCCAAAGGCCCTGAATTCCTTGAACAGTTCAAGCACCTGCTGGCCTGGGAAAAACGCGTGGAGGCCATCAGCCACGGGACTCCAAAGGACATGGAGGCGGCGGAGGCGCTGGCCATCGCCAAGGCGGCGACGCCGGACGCGGCGAGCCCATCCGATCCCACCTCGCTGGAGCCGACCGGCCTCGGCCCCGGCGATATGGCGGCGGTCGTGCCAACGGACGTCAGCGGCTGCCCGGCGGTAACGGGTCGGATCACTCAGATCACATCGCAGACAATCGCGCTGGCCCGCTCCGATGACCGCGTCGGCGACGTCGTCGTGCATTTCCCCCGCGCCGGATACCGGGTGACCGGCGTCTAGAAGCGCGCCACATTTTTAGAAACCTATAATTTTAGAAAAAAGTTACACTTATCCCCGATATCCACCGGAAAAGGGCCGAATGTGGATGAAATAACCATAGGTGGTCTTCGGGGCCGTTGGTACTATGAACGTGGAATTTAGGAAATCAGTTGGCTTGCCAACAGAGGAACTGAGTTCCGGAGTTCAGGAAATCGAACGGCTTGCCGGGAGAAGAACTGAGCTTCTGAAGTTCAGGAAATGGACCGGCTTGCCGGAAAAGGAACTGGGCTTCTGAATTCAGGAAATTGGCCGGCTTGCCGGTTAAGGAACTGGGTTCAAGAATTCGGGGAACGAGCCGGCTTGCCGGTCAGGGAACCGGGTTCATACTCAGAGTTTTCCAGGGTCCGCAAGGATTTCAAGAAATTTTGAGTAGGGGGCGGCCCGACGGAGTAATCCGGCGGGCCGTTTCTTTTTGCGGTGCCTGTCAGGCCCCAAACCGGGGCCTTCCTCGCCTCTTGTTTTTGTCCCTGTCAGGCCCCAAACCGGGGCCTTCCTCGCCTCTTACGAACTGCCCCCGCCGATGTAATCATTGATGATGTCGGCCAGTTCGTCGGCGACGAGGTCGCGGAAGAAGTGTCCGGCGTCCTGGATCACTTCAAGGCGCACGTTGGGGCCGGTGTGGGTTTTCATTTTGGAAATGATATGAGGGCTCACCTGGTCGTTGCTGGCGCCGACGACCAGCACCGGCACCTTAGCCCGGTCGACGACGCTGGGCGTGTCGCGGTCTGGATTGGGCCGGTAATAATCATAAAATGACGCCGCATCGACTTTCGTCTTCGGGCAATAGACGAAATCCACGTCTTCCATCAGGGTGTCGCCCTTGCCACCCTTGGTCAGGAGCTCGGCCTGCGCCAGCAGGGGTCCTAAATCCTTCTTGTAGTTTTTCTTGTAGCCGCGGGCGTCCTTGCCGGGCTCCCACGTTCCGGGCGCGACCAGCACGGCGCGTTTAATCGAGGTATCGGGGGAAGCGGCGACATAGCGCGCCACCTGGTTGCCGCCACGCGAATGGCCGAGCACCGTGATCGGCCCCGCGCCCTGTCCCTTCAGCCAGTTAATCCAGAAGGCGATTTCCTTAACCGCGTTGCTGTCCTTGTGTTCGTGCGGCCCGGCGCAGTCGTTCATGCCGTGGCGGTCGCTCTGCGCCAGGCTGAGGTTGAAGGCAAGATTGTTGAAGCCGCGCTCCAGCAACAGGTCTTGCAGGGCGCGCATGATTTCCATGTCCTTGTGCGCCAGTGTGCCGTGCAGCATCAGCACCACGCCGTCCGACAGTTTCTTGCCGTCGGCGATGTTCAGGTTGGCGTTCACCGTCAGGCCGTTATAGGGAACCTTGACCTCTTTCGCCTGCGCCGAAAAAGGCAGCGCGGGAAGGGCCAGGACGGCAAAACAAAAACCAAGGGTCAAAAAACGCAGCATGGGGAGAGCCTCCGGGAAAAACACATTCAATTATTGTGCTTATGTAGCATCACGGAATCAAAATGGCTACCGCTCCCGTTCCGATTGGGCCTTTCAATTGTGTCTTTCAAGGGCCGCCCGCAGCGTGTAGAACGCCAGCCATGCCTATCATTACTGACACCGACACCCTCACCGAATTCTGTGAACGACTCAAATCCGCCGAGTACATCACCGTCGATACGGAATTCATGCGCGAAAAGACCTACTGGCCGATCCTGTGCCTGGTCCAGGTCGCCGGTCCCGACGAGGCCCGCGCCATCGACGCCCTGGCCGACGGCATCGACCTGACCCCGCTGTTCGACCTGATGGCCGACACCAGCGTGCTCAAGGTGTTTCACGCCGCGCGCCAGGATTTGGAAATCTTCTTTAATCTGGCCGGCAACCTGCCGCATCCGGTATTCGACACCCAGGTCGCGGCGATGGTCTGCGGCTTCGGTGATTCCGTGGGCTACGAGGCGCTGGTAACGCAACTGGTCAACGCCAGCATCGACAAGGGTTCGCGCTTCACAGACTGGACGCTGCGCCCCTTAAGTGAGCGCCAGGTCGATTACGCCATGGCCGACGTCACCCATCTGCGCCCGGCCTATGAGATACTGGCGGCGAAGCTGCACGCCAACGGCCGGGAAGCCTGGCTGAACGAGGAAATGGCGGTGCTGGAAAACAACGACACCTATAACGGCAACCCCAATGAGGCCTTCCGCCGCATCAAGACGCGCAACGCCAAGCCCCGGATGCTGGCGATTTTGCGCGAACTGGCGGCGTGGCGGGAAAACGAGGCGCAACGCCGCGACGTCCCGCGCAACCGGATTATCCGCGATGAATCGCTGTTGGAAGTCGCCCACCACGCACCGAAGTCGCCGGAACAACTGGCCCGCACCCGGGGCCTGGGTGATAAACTGGCGCACGGAAATTATGGCCAACAAATTCTCGACGCCGTCAAAAAAGGCCTCGACGTTCCGGATCAGGACTGCCCGCAGCCGGTCCTGAAACCAAACCTGCCCCGTGGGCTTGGACCGGTGATGGATTTACTGAAGGTGTTGCTGAAAATGAAGTCGGAAGATTCCGAAGTCGCCAGCAAACTGCTGGCGTCGGCCGCCGACATAGAACTGATCGCCGCCTTCGGCGAGGATGCCGACGTCCGCGCCCTGCGTGGCTGGCGGCGCGAAGTGTTCGGCGATGACGCCCTGAAACTGTGCAACGGCGAGCTATCGCTGGCGGTCAAGGGCAAGAAGCTGAAAGTGTTTCCCACACCGGATGCCTAAAGAGGCTTAAAACAGCAATGATCCTGGTCGGACAAATGGACAGCCCCTTCGTACGCCGCGTCGCGGTCAGCATGAATATCTATGGCATGGCGTTCGAGCGTGAAGTCCTTTCCGTTTATGGCAACGCCGACGCGGTGCGCAAGATCAATCCTCTCGGCAAGGTGCCCGCCCTGGTGCTGGACGGGAGCGAAACCCTGTTCGACAGCCAGATGATTATCGATCACCTGGACGAAACCGCCGGTCCGGACAAGGCCCTGACGCCTTCCGGCGGACCCGAACGGCGATCCGTGCTGGCCTGCATTGCGGTCGCGCTCGGGATTTCGGAAAAGGTCGTCGGGTTGAATTTCGAAACCAAACAGCGCCCGCCGGAAACCATCGACGACGGTGTCATCGCCCGGCTCGAACAACAGGTCACGTCGGGGCTGGAATGGCTGGAGAGACGCCTCTCGGAGGGCGCCGGTGCATGGCTTTCCGGCGACACCATGACCCAGGCAGACGTCACCGCCGTATGCACGCTGACGCATCTGATAAAAAGACGTCCGGAACTGTTTGCCGATGGCGCGTACCCGGCACTGGCTTCACTGCAAGCCCGCGCCGAAGCCCTACCTGTTTTTCAAGCGTCCCCGTTCGCCGAGGAATAACGCTTATTCCTCCAAATCGAGGGGGATGATATCGCCGACCTGCTGCGGGTCGATGGATTGCAGGGAATCCTGATTGCCGCCTTCCCAGACGGCAACCTGCATGATGACACCGAATTCCCCTTGCCCGGCTTCCACGCCGGCCGGTTCGGCTTTCTCGAAAATATGCAGGCCATTCGGATCGGCATAGAAGGTATGCACGCCGAACGCGGCTTCCAGTTCCTTTTGCACGGGATGATCGTCTTCCACCGGTTCGACGTTCAACTGCTTGCGCACGGCGTCAACCTGCTTGCTTGTCAACTTCATGGCACGTCCCCTCAAAGCACCCGGATTAAAACCGGTTCAAAAATATTGGCTACACTTTCGCATATCGAAAATGCCCCGGCAACCGCTTCACGGCGGGGCAAGCCGGGCGCACAAACACGCCGCGCGCGGTCATTAAACCGGCCGGGCGGATTATTAAACTACCGAGCCTAAACCGGACTCAAAAAATCAATGAGCATCCTGTTCGCGTTTCAGGGCATCCAGGGCCGCCAGCGTCGCCGAGGTGTGAACGCCGACCACACGGTTTTGGTTCTTCGTGTCGAAAACAAGCCAAAAACCCTCATTGCTATCCTTTTCGGCGACATAGCGCAGATCTGTGGATTCATGGATGTGATTTTCAAGGTTCGCATACATAGTCATTCTCCTATGTGTCATGCCGTTCTGGCCCGATAAGACTAACCCGGAATGGTTAACGATATCTGTGATCGCCATCACAGGACCTGAGGCAAACCCAAAAAGGGGCGAAAGACCCCCTGCAAACGCAATGCCAGACTCTTCCGGCCCCTCCCCCGCCTCAAAGGGGCAGAAAAGCTTAATTTTGGTGAGCCCAAACCACCGCCGGACAATTTGCAGTCCACGGATTTATGGGTAATTCAACGGCCTACTAGGCAAACCTTTCCGTCCGCCCTCCTCACAGCCTCTTAACTTGGCACCAAAAAAATATATATGGCATGTTGGAATTTTCACCCCCTCATGCAACGTATGGGTAAGTTCAAAATTATTTTGCGACCAACCGGAGCCCCCCATGCCAGACACCTTTAGAAATTTTGTGGTCGCGCTTATGGCCCTCGAGCACCCGATCCGCGACATGAATGAAAAATTCACCAACTCCAATAAGTTGAAAGGGCTCATGCCCCTGGCCAGCCGGATCTGGCTGGAGCATAACCGCGGCCGGCATTTCAGCCGCATCAAACTGACCTACGAAATCGCGCCGCGTGTGGTCAGCGAAAACACAGCCCTTAGAACCATCGAAAAATTTATCCAGGGGGGCTACCTGAAAGAGTGCAAGTGCCATAGGGAATCGGGTGCGGCGGGTCTGCAACCGACCAAAAAGTTCCTCAACATCTACGAAAAAACCATTTCCCGGATGATCCGCGATTTCGAACAGGCCGGCTTCATGTTTTCACACGAGGATTCGCACCGCGAAGACTTTATCATTTGGTCGACCCGCCCCGGAGAAATCGTCGATGCGGTGAATACGGAAAAATGGTTGGGTTTGGCGCCCCACGAGCTGCTGGGCACCCAGGTTCAATCCCTGTTTTCCGATGATTGGATCCAGGTCTATGGCGGAATGAAAGGCCTGAATAAACATTTCAGGGAAACCTTCGATCAGATCGGCGTGGATAGCCGCCGTGTCGTTCTCACCCCGACCCTGGTCAACCAGGTGGACGGCTCCCTGGTATACACAAAGGTCATTCTGGGCTTGTCCCGCCGCTGGCAACGTCTGCACGGGAAAGCGGCTTTGCCGGTTCGCCGGGTCTCTTATGAGGTTTTACAAACTTCCCGGATTTTTTAATTTTACCTCCATTTTGGAGGTTATGCTCAATTGCCAAGACACCGGGTTTTTGCAACGCTCTCATTGTGACGTTGTGACGGAGGCCTAGCGGTTGTCCCGGTACGGAAGCTGGAACCTGCTCTCGAAACCTATAACGCCGCTAAACGAAACTTCCGATGCGCTTGTGATGAGCGGCCAACGGCTGGCGGGGGATACACGAACATAGCATCGTGTAAAACGGCGGGGGAACGGTGGCATCAAACAAAGAGAATCTCGAGTGGGTCCGCAACGGTGAATTCCCGTGGTCTTGGGTTTCCCGCCAAACCGCTCCTGCTGTCACCATCGCAAATGTCTCCGTCTCCCCCGGCCCCGATTGCCGGAATGATTTGGCAGCCGTCCTGAACCATTTTATTCATTAGTCACAAAGTATCCTATAACTGTTTACAATGATTTGAAGGCGTAATTTCATGGACATTCAAAAACAGATCGCACAGCTTCTCTATGCCCTGGCTGACATTCAACTCACGGTCAGGGATGAACGTATCCGATTGCTGGCCGAGGGAATGCAGATCACGGCGTTGGAAATGGAATGTCTGACCCACGCCACAGGGCCAGCGGACATGGCGGTTCCGGGAAACCCCACCATTCCATCTGCCGGAACGAAAGGGCTATCGCGAAGGGTGGGCAGGCGGTAGCGTTCTTAACAGGGGCGCCGCACGCGGACATTAGGCGGACGCGACAAATTCAATATGTTGGTTGAAGCGGGACGAAATCTACTGGCTGGGAGCGCCGTATTTTTCGATCTAGTTTTACCGCCATTTTGGCGGCAATTTTCATGCGAGCACTCCAACCATTCGGAACAAAAAGAATAAATAGCGTTGACCCCTACCAAAAAAAATCGTTGGCTAACGCATTGAGGAATTGGAATTATGGCATTTTGTTATGAAAAAACCTTCATCCGTTAAGGGATCATCCGGCAAAGGAAAGTCCAATCGCACCTCCATGAAATCAAAACGGCGGCTTCCGCCCGGGGTTCCAAATCCCGTTGATATTCACGTCGGATCCCGGCTTCGCCAGCGCCGAACCTTGCTCGGCCTCAGCCAGGAAAAACTGGGCGACGCCGTCGGACTGACCTTCCAGCAGATTCAGAAATACGAACGCGGCGCCAACCGCATGGGGGCATCCCGGCTGTTTCAATTCAGCCAAATCCTCGACGTTCCGATTACCTATTTCTATGAAAATCTACCGTCCGGCCTGAAAACCGCCGAAGCCCAGGTCACCCGTGGCCTTAGCGAGCAGGCACAAAAGCCGATGGAAACCGATCCTATGGCGCGTAAGGAAACCCTGAACTTGGTGCGCGCGTACTACAAAATCGGCGACACCAAGGTCCGCAAACGCTTGTTCGAACTGGTCAAGGTGCTGGGCGGCAAAAAGTAAATCCTAATCCCCGGCTTTCCTATTTTGAGGCTTGCTTGGTCCGCGCCGTCTCACCCAGGAAGGCCTTCCAGACTCCCAATTTCGTTTTATCCAGCTGATTGCCGGCATCGGCGGAAATATAAGCCGTCGACAACGCTTTGCCGGCCGAGCACGCCTGCGCCCGGCCCTAGCAGGGCACCGATCACTGCCGGAATGATGGGCACTCTCATGGACTAGAACGTCCCTGGATAATTGCCGCCGTCCATCAGCAGGTTCTGACCGGTCACGTAGCCCGCCTGTTCAGAGCACAAAAACGCGCAATATTCGCCAAATTCATGCGGCGTGCCGAACCGTCCGGCGGGATTGGACGCCGCTTTCTTTTTCGTCATCTCTTCCAAGTCGGCCCCGGCCTTGTCGGCGGCAACCTTGATGTTGGCGTGCATGCGCTCGGTATCGAAGGGTCCGGGCAGCAGGTTGTTGATGGTGACGTTGGCGGCCACCGTCTTGCGCGACAGCCCGGCGATGAACCCGGTCAGACCGGCGCGTGCCCCGTTGGACAGGCCGAGAATCTCGATCGGCGCCTTCACCGCGCTCGACGTGATGTTGACGATGCGCCCGAACTTGCGATCCATCATGCCGTCAACGACATCCTTGATAAGGAAAATCGGTGTCAGCATGTTGGCATCCACGGCGGCGATCCAGATGTCCCGGTCCCAATCGCGGAAATCGCCCGGCGGCGGGCCGCCCGCGTTGTTGACCAGGATATCCGGCTCGGGACAGGCTTCCAAAACCGCCGCCCGGCCTTCCGGCGTCGTGATATCACAGGCCACCGTTGTTACCGCACCACCGCCGAACGCCCGGATTTCCTCAGCCGTGGCTTCCAGCGTTTCCGGCGTGCGGGCACAGATGGTGACGTCAACGCCCTCGCGCACCAGTGATTCGGCACAGCCCTTGCCCAGCCCCTTGCTGGCGGCGCAGATGATGGCCTTTTTCCCATTGATTCCTAGATCCATTGGTTTTCTCCCTGTTTTAATTGTCTGATTTTAGTGGATGTTGTTCCAGCACCTTGCGCACCAGCGGCACGGTGATGTTTCTGCGTTCCTTGAGCGCCAGTTCGTCGAGGACGTGCACCATATGCCGTGCCGCCTCGAAGGAGCGCTCCATGCGCGGCACCATGAAAGAAATCACGTCGGTGTCGATCCTGAGCTGGCGGTCTTGGAATTGCTTGACCAGAACGGCGGTGATCAGCGCGTCGTCGGGCGCGCCGATGGCCGCCTGGGACGCCGCGTTAAGCCTCGACGATAAATCCTTAAGAGCGATACCCCAGCGGGCCGACGGCTGTTTCGCGGTCATCAGCAGATGACGATCCGTTTCACGGAGCACGTTGAACAGATGCAGGAGAGGCTCTTCCAGCCCATTTTTTCCGATTAGCGTATCTGCGTCTTCGACAATCGCCGCCGGTGCATCGCCCAGATAGGACGGCGGTTGGCTTTCGCGAAGATCGGCGGTGCTCACAACACAAGCCCGGCTCATGGCCTGAAACACTTGTGCCAGATGGGTCTTGCCGGACCCGGCGGGGCCGGACAGAACCAGCGCCGAACCCGGCCAGTCCGGCCAGGCATCGAGCCAGCGCACGGCGTCCGCGTTGGGCGGGGCGACGAGAAAGTCCTCGCCGCCGAACGCCGGGCGGTGCTCGAAATCCAGGGTCAATTGGCCGGCTTGCATCACTCTTTTACACTACCGTCCGAATACAGGGGGCTGCCCAGATAGCGCCCCAGGCCGAAACGGATCAGTACGCCGATAATGGCCGCCGCCGGCACCGCCAGCATGACGCCGGTAAAGCCAAGCAGCGCGCCCCCCGCCATCAGGGCAAAAATGATCCACACCGGATGCAGGCCGATGCGGTCGCCGACCAGACGCGGGGTGAGGATATAGCTTTCAGCGGTCTGCCCGATGATGAAAATCAGCCCGACGGCGGTAATCGGCGCCCAGTCCGAGAACTGTGCCAAGGCAATGGACAGCCCGACGATCAGCCCCGTCGCCGCGCCGAGATAGGGAATGAATGAAATGGCGCCGGCGCCGAGACCGACCAGCAGTCCGGATTCCAGCCCAGCCACCGTCAACGCGCCACCGTACCATGTCGCCAGCACCAGGCAGACACTGGCCTGCCCGCGCACGAAACCAGCGACCGCCCTGTCGATGGCGCGGGCCTGTTCGTGGATGGTTTGACGCGCATCCCGCGGCAGATAACTGTCGACCCAGGCGACGATGCGGTCATAGTCGCGAAGCAAATAGAACGCCACCACCGGCGTGATAATAACCAGCGACATCAGGCTAAAGAACGCCACCCCGCCCTTCCAGATACCCCCGACCACCCCGGAAACCCACTTGATGGCGGTTCCGGCATAAGAACCGGCAGCGGTCTTCAGGCGGTCGACAGCGTCGGGCGCCAGGTCCGCCTGCAGACGTTCAAGGAACGGCTGGGCATAGCTGCGGGCCTTTTCAATGAGGTCCGGCAACAGAGACGCCAGACTGACCACCTGGGCCTGCAACAAGGGAAACAGCAACATCAGGATACCGATAACGACGACAAAGAAACCGCAAACGATCAAGGTTGTCGCCACCGCCCTGGATGCGCCCCACTCTTCCAGCTTGTCGGCGACCGGGTCGAGAAAATAGGCGATTGCCAGACCGGCGACAAACGGCATCAAGACGCCGGACAGGGCATTCAGGATGAAGAGAAAGACCGCCAGCCCGATCAGCCAGAATAGAATCTGTTTATCCCTGCTCACGCCTTACGTCTCCCCATCTCCGGCATTTTCCATTTCCGCGGCCATCCTGCTCCAGGTTACGACATAGACCGTCCCGGACCACAGCGTCGTCACAGCGACAATATATCCCATAACGGCAACGGCGGGACCATCCTCAATGCCATACCCTTCGATAAAAAGTACGCCGAGCGCCAACAGCAGCTGCATCACCGTGTTGACCTTGGAAATCATCAACGGCTGCATGGTCAGCGACTGAGTCACCGTTTGGAACACCAGGGCCCCGCCAATGATGACAATATCGCGGAACACCACCAGGATCACCAGCCACATGGGCAGCAGGCCTTCGTGGCCGAGCGTGATATAGCTGGCGACCAGAAGCGCCTTGTCGGCGATCGGGTCGATAAAGGCTCCGAACACGGTTTCCATATCGAACTGCTTGGCGATGATGCCATCCAGCGCGTCCGATACGGCGGCGGCCAGAAACACCCAGAACGCGACCTCAAGGGCGCCGTTGAGAATCAGCCAGACCAGAAAAGGCACAGCCGCCAGTCTGGCCAGGGTAATGAAATTGGGAAGATTCATGGGTTCAGTGTTCCGGTTCCGGATTCTTCTCCGCCGGACGGCGCCAACACCCATTTGCCCTCATCCTGGGCAAGTTTCATGTCGGCCTGTTCCAGGGCCAGGGCCAGTTGGCTCGTATCGCCGAAGAAATGCAGGTTGAAGCGCACTTCGTCGCGCGACAGCAGCACCATTTCCGCGCGCCGGATGACGGCGACGCCGCCAAGCCGGGAGCGCACGGAAATCCAGTCCTTGAGCCCTTCAATGGGCAGGACCACCGCAATTACGCCCGATTGGCCGAATTGCAGAAGGTTGTCGCGTTTCCAGTTGTCCTCGACGACATAGGTCATTTCATTCGCCGCGCGGGCCAGCAGGGCGGACACCGTTTCGTCATTTTCCTGCGGGAAGCTGACGACTTCAGTCTGTTCCTGGAGTTGGCGGCCGTAGCGGGTGAAGTAGACGTCCAGCACGCGCCGGGCCTTGGCTGCATCCACCCGCATCACGCCGAACACCACCAGGGTGTCGCTGGCCCCATAGCGCCTGGAAATGACGGTCAGGCGTTGCAGATCGCCGTCCATGGCCTGTTCTGCGCCGATGGCGGCGATATCGGCGAGATCGCCCAGCGGCAAAATCGTCGGCACCAGCCCCTGCTTCTTGTCCCGCCCGGCCCAGGCATCGCGCCATGGATTTGGGTCATCCCATAGAATCAAAGCGCCTGCGGACTGATACACCGGCAGCACCAGAACCGGCTTGGAAACGGTTTCGGCGAAGCTGAATCCGTGATCGTTGAGCAAGCCGCGCACCGCCTTCGGTTTAAAGCGAAAGGTCAGCCGTGCCAGATAGCGCACCGAGGAGGTCTTTTCATCGGAGACCGAGAAATTACTGACGTAGGTGTCGATCTCCTTGGCCGAAAGCTTCGGCAGCCCCTGGTGTTCGATGCGCAGCGTCAGGCGTTCCAGAAGCAAACGGAAAGCCCGCGCCACACCGTCAACCAGTGCCTGCTTGCGGGCTTCGGATGCGGTATCGGCGGTGATGTCGACAGCAACGTCATCGACTTCGAACACATTGCGCGCCTGCGCCGGAGCCGCGGCCAGCAGGAAAAGGCAAATCATGGCGAAAACACACAGGCGAAGACCGCCCTGCCCATAGCCGGGCCCAAAGCCACGAAGCCTTGCGATTGGCGTAGTTTGTAAAATTCTCGGTTCCGTCATCAAAACAGCCATTACAAAATGCCCAGGATACATTATCTTCCCGCTAGGCCTCGGTTCGGGGCAATGTACCATAGCGCGCCCGAGGAGGAAGCTATTACCCAAAAAAGGCCTAAAAACGGCGGCACAACAAGCTCCGGTGCCAGCTATAAGGAGGCCGGCGTCGATATCGATGCCGGCAACGCGCTTGTCGATGCCATCAAGCCCCTGGTCAAAAGCACCGACCGGCCCGGCGTGGCGTCCGAAATTGGCGGTTTCGGCGGTCTATTCGACCTCAAGGCGGCGGGCTATACGGACCCCCTGCTGGTCGCCGCCACCGACGGCGTCGGCACCAAATTGATGGTGGCCGAAGCTGCCGGAATCCATGATTCCGTCGGCATCGACCTCGTCGCCATGTGCGTCAACGACCTTGTCGTCCAGGGCGCGGAGCCGTTGTTCTTTCTCGATTACATGGCCACCGGAAAGCTCGACGTGGACGCCGGGCGGGACCTCATCGCGGGAATCGCCGATGGCTGCAAGCAGGCCGGTTGCGCCCTGATCGGCGGCGAGACGGCGGAAATGCCGGGCATGTACGAACCCGGCCGTTATGACTTGGCCGGCTTCGCTGTCGGCGCGGTGGAACGCGACCGGGTACTGAGCGGAAGCGGCATTCAGTCCGGCGACGTGATCTTCGGGCTGGCGTCGTCGGGGTTGCATTCCAACGGGTTTTCTCTGGTCCGGCGCATCGTCGAGGATCATGGTTTCAATTACGCCAACCCCGCCCCTTTCGATGACACCACGCCACTTGGCCGCGCGCTGCTGGAACCGACGCGTATCTACGTCAAGAGCTGTCTCGCGGCGCTGGCCACCGGTGGCGATCCTGGCGGCGTTCGAGGCCTCGCCCATATCACCGGCGGCGGATTGCTGGAAAACATCCCGCGCGTCCTGCCCGCCGGATTGTCCGCCGTCATCGACGCCAATTCCTGGCCGCTGCCGCCAGTGTTCGCATGGCTGGCGCAAACCGGCGGTGTGGAAACCCTGGAAATGGCCCGCACCTTCAACTGCGGCATCGGCATGGCGGTGATCGCCGACCCGGATTCCGCCGGCGATGTCGAGGCGGCGCTAACCGGCGCCGGGGAAACCGTGTACAGGATTGGAACGGTGACGTCCGGCAAGGATGATGCCGTCGTTCTGGAAAATCTCGAAGACGGCTGGCGGTCATGAAGGTTGCGGTTCTGATATCAGGCCGCGGCAGCAACCTGCAGGCCCTGATCGACGCCGCCGAGGCCCCCTACTGGACGCCGGAAATCGTCCTGGTGCTGTCCAACGTCGCCGATGCACAGGGTCTGGAAAGGGCGGAAAAAGCCGGAATTCCCACCGCCGTCATCAACCACAAGGATTTTCAGGACCGCGAAACCTTCGATGCCGCGATGACCGACGCCATCGAAGCATCCGGCGCCGAACTGGTCTGTCTCGCCGGGTTCATGCGGCTGCTGTCGACGCCCTTCATCAAGCACTGGAAAAACCGGCTGATCAATATTCACCCATCCCGCCTGCCTGCCTTCAAGGGGCTGGACGTGCACCAGCGGGTGCTCGACGCGGGCGAGAAAATCACCGGCTGCACGGTGCATTTCGTGCGCCCGGAAATGGATACCGGCCCGATCATCATCCAGGCCAGCGTCCCGGTCCATGACGGCGACGACGCCGACACCCTGGCCGCGCGGGTGCTCGAGCAGGAACACCGCATCTACCCGCAGGCCGTCCGCATGATCGCCGAAGGCCGCGTCACGGTCGGCGGCGACCAAGCCCTGATCGACGGGAAAATTCTCTATCCGAACGAGTAAGGTTGGGGGAACCGACCCCGCCGCAAAGCCCAGCCGGATTTAGCCGACGATTTCGTCGTCTTCGAAGAAGAACTTGATTTCGATGGCGGCGTTTTCGGCGCTGTCGGAGCCGTGTACGGAATTGGCCTCGACGTTTTCCGCGAACTGCTTGCGGATGGTGCCGTCAGCGGCGTCATCGGGGTTGGTGGCGCCCATGACTTCGCGGTTCTTGGCGATGGCGTCTTCACCTTCCAGAACCTGCACGACCACCGGGCCGGAGGTCATGAATGCGCACAAGTCGCCGTAAAACGGGCGTTCCTCGTGAACGGCGTAGAATTCTTCGGCTTGCTGGGCGCTGAGCCGGATGCGTTTCTGGGCGACGAAGCGAAGGCCTGCGTCTTCGAAACACTTGTTGATGGCGCCGGTCAGGTTGCGGCGCGTGGCATCGGGTTTGATGATGGAGAGGGTTCTCTCGACAGTCATAAAAGGAATTCCTTGTTGAAAAGTGTTGGAAGGCGCGCGGTTTATAGCCCTTGGCCTTCTCCCTTGCAAGGCAAAGCCTAAATCCAGACAATACCTGACAGCCAAGGGGGGATTTTCAAATGTCCAGTCATATGTCCGGCAAAGCTTTTTCGCTGGCGCTGCTGGCGGTATGCCAAATCGCCACCATGGCGCTGTGGTTTTCCGCCACCGCCATTATTCCCTCGCTACAGGCCGAATTCGGAATCGGTCCGGCGCAATCGTCGCTTCTGACCAGCGCGGTACAGTTGGGTTTTGTTTTCGGAACCCTGACCAGCGCCATCCTGGGTCTCGCCGACCGGATTGATGCCAGACGGTTTTTCATGATCTCGGCCCTGGTGGCGACGGCGGCCAATACGGCCATTTTGTCCGTTGATCCGGGTGGCGACGCCATTATCGTGCTCCGGTTTATTACCGGCGCCTGCATGGCCGGGGTTTATCCGCTGGGCATGAAAATGGCCTCGACCTGGGCCGACAACGATATGGGGCTTCTGATTGGGATTCTGGTCGGCGCGCTGACCCTTGGCTCCGCCTCGCCGCATCTGTTCAACGCCTTCGGCGGCGTGGACTGGCGCTTTACCGTGACCACCGGGTCGGCCTGCTCGCTGGCCGCCGCCCTGCTGATCAATTTGTTCCGGCTCGGCCCCAACCGTACGAAACAGCCCCCGTTCGATGCCGGGGCGGCCTTTTCCGGTTTTAAAATCCCGTCCCTCCGCCTGGCAAATTTCGGGTATCTGGGGCACATGTGGGAATTGTACGCCATGTGGGCATGGTTGGGAGTGTTCCTGGATGCCAGCTATCGGCTCAGCATGACCGGAGACGAGGCAACGTTCTGGGCAAGGGCAGCGACATTCGGAGCGATCGGTGTCGCCGGCGGCATTGGCTGTCTGGGGGCCGGCTATCTGGCGGATCGCATGGGGCGTACGCTGATCACCATTTCCGCCATGTCTATCAGCGGCAGTTGCGCGATTCTGGCCGGATTCCTGTTCGGGGGAAACCCGATCCTTTTATTCGTCCTGTGTTTCATTTGGGGGGTGACCATCGTCGCCGACTCGGCGCAATTTTCTGCTTCCGTCGCGGAGCTGTCGCCGCCCGAGCGGATCGGCACCATGTTGACCGTGCAAACCTCCATGGGGTTCCTGCTGACCCTGATCACCATTCACCTGATGCCCTTTGCGGTTGAGGCTCTTGGTTGGCGCTATGCGTTTCTGGTGCTGGCGCCGGGACCTGTTTTCGGAGTCTGGGCCATGGCCCGGCTTCGTCTTCACCCGGATGCGGTAAAACTGGCCGGCGGACGGCGGTAACGTCTTAGATGGTGGAGCGGAGCCGGGTAACGTTGCGCCGGTCGGAACTGCCCTGGCGGCGTTCCTGTCTCAGCTTCAGGCCCCAGGTGTCCTCGAAAATCCTCAGGAACGCCTCCAGTTCGCTTGCCGGAAGCGGACGCGAGAAGTAATAGCCTTGGATTTCATCGCAATCCATAGCGCGCAGACAGCAAAATTGATCTTCCGTTTCCACCCCTTCGGCGGTTATTTCCATGTCGAAGGCATGGCCCAAGGTGGTCACCGCGCGGGCGATAACACCGGAGCTTTCATCGCTGTTGATATCGTCGACAAAAGATTTGTCGATCTTGATGCGCTGCACCGGAAACTTCTTCAGGTAGCTGAGGCTGGAATAGCCGGTGCCGAAATCATCGATCGACAATGAGACTCCATGGTCCGCAAGCGCCCCGCACAGTTCGATGGACATGTCGGCGTTTTGCATGGCGAGCGATTCGGTGATTTCCAGCTCCAGCAGGTTCGGATCAAGTCCGGTTTCATCGAGGATGGATTTGACCGAATTAACGATCCCTTCGCTGCGGAATTGCACCGGTGACAGATTGACCGCCACCTTGACCGGATCAAGTCCGGCATCGAGAAGGCCCTTGTTATAGCTGCAGGCCTCCTGCAAAACCCATTCGCCCAAGGGAATTATCAACTTCGAACGTTCGGCGACGGGGATGAAATCCGCCGGCGACATGAAGCCGTTTTCCGGGTGATTCCAACGAACCAGGGCCTCCATTCCGGTAATGCGGTTGGAGTTGATATTCAGCTTGGGCTGGTAATAAAGAACGAAATCACCATTTTCCAGGCTCTCGCGCATGTCGTCCTCAATGGAACGGCGGCGCTGGATTTCCTCGTTCATCTGGGCGACATAAAACCGGTAGCTGCCCCGATCATCACCCTTGCCGTTGTGCAGCGCCAGGTCGGCATTACGCAGCACGTCTTCGCTGTCTTTTGCGTCATCGGGAAATACGGTGATGCCGATGCTGGCGCCGGAATAAACCTTGCGCCCGTCAATCTCAAAGGGGTCTTTCAGGCACTTGAGCAGTTTTTGAGCCATAACCGAAACGCCGTCCGTGTCGGCCGGTTCAACCTGAATGATGCCGAATTCGTCGCCGCCCAGCCGGGCCACCGTGTCCGACGTCCGCACGCATTCCAGAAGACGCCCACTGATGCCCTGCAACAACTGGTCGCCGGCTTCGCGGCCCATGGTTTCATTGACCTCTTTGAAATGATCGAGATCGACCAAATGCACTGCGGCCAGCTTGCCGCTACGCTGGGCAAGATTGAGAACCTGGTTGAGCCGATCCTGAAAAAGCGCCCGGTTGGGCAGGCCGGTCAGATCGTCGTAGTTGACGATCTGGTCTTCGGCTTCCTTGCGCTCGGTTATGTCGCGGCCGTAAATGTTGACATAATCCGAATCCACGACCGGCTGCAGCGTCAGCGAGAACCAGCGCCCGGCACACCGCAGTTCGCGTTCCTCGGTTTTTTTGGCTCGTAGCGATTCCGCCACGGAAGCGCACCAGTCTTCCGGCAGGCAGCCACCGTCTTCCGCATGCCAGTAGGCCAACAGAATATGCGACGGCTTGTTGGCATACAGAATTTCACCGGCTGAGGAAATCCGCAGTACGGGATTCGGGTTTTCTTCCGAAATCCTGGCAATACTACGGGTGTGCTCCAGATCCGAAACCCGCTGGGAGATTTCGGTTTTAAGAGCCTCGTTGGCGGCTATCAGATTTTTAAGACTGCCCGACATTTTCCATCCGTCTTGATCTTAACCATACTCTGCAACCCAGGCTGCAAACCGGACGTCCCAGTATTTCAATACACATATCTTATTAGAATCATTACATGAATCGATTCTGCAGCGCCATATGCCCTTTGGCCAATATTACAAAAAGCTGACAAAACTACTAAAATTTTAACGAATTTGCCTGTGACGGCGATCACACATGGCGGAAATTCTTATTTTTTCCATACAATGGTATGGAAAAAAACGAAATCCGGCGAACCGGGAAAGGATCGCGGTTGGCCCGCGTTACGGTTTGCCGTCGGCATAAGGCGCCAAGGCATCGACGAAACCCTGGTGCGCCGGGGTTTTTATCCCCAGTTCGCGTCCGAAATCCACCACCGCGCCCGACAGCCACGCCAATTCCAGCCGCTTGTCCGCCATAAGGTCATGGTACATGGAGGAATACATTTCCGCCGGCAGGCCATCGGTGAATTGCATCCGCTTATCGATAAGGTTTTCGGGCAGGGACACACCCCGGGCGCGGGCAACGGCACAGGTTTCCTCCAGTCCGGCCCGGAACAGGGCGCGTTTTTCCGCATCCTCGCGGATCGGCCCGATGGACTGGCGGTAGGTGCAGGTAATACCGCTGAAGGCGGCAAGGAAGATGAACTTGGACCAGATCACGGTATCAATGTGATCGGACAGCGTGGTGTCGATGCCGGCCTTGACGCAGGCGTCGTACAATTCCTGGACGCGCGGCGTCGTTAATCCGTCCCATTCGCCAATCGCCAGCATGGCCATGGTCCCGGTGTGCTCGATGACGCCGGGTTTTGCGATTCGCGCAGCAATCGAGGACGAACCGCCGATAACCCGCTCCCGGCCGAAGGCGGCGGACAGGATATCGCCGCCGCTGACGCCGTTCTGAAACGAGACCAGGGTGGTGTCCGGCCCGACCGCAGGCTTGATGGCGTCGGCGGCCGCATCGGTGTCGTAGAGCTTGACAGTGACGAACACTACATCCGCAACGCCTCAATCGGTGACGGTGTCCGTCGCAGTCACGGGAGCCACATTGGCATCTCCCAAAGGGCTTTTTTCGTGCAAGCCTTCTTCCC